>JAUXHY010000109.1 GCA_030621275.1 bacterium
AATCTAGTAAAATTATAAAAGAAGCAAAATCTTGGGGAACTATTATTATTATTGCTCTCCTCTTGAAAGTTACAATAATTGAGGCGTACATCGTTCCGACCGGAAGCATGGAAAATACAATTATGACTGGTGACTTTCTCATCGGAAACCGATTTGTTTACGGAATGCGTACACCCGATTGGATTGGTATTCCATATACTGACAAAGGATTTAATATACCATACATTCGATTACCAAAGTTCAAAGAGCCAACACCCGGAGAAGTGATCATCTTCAAATATCCACATGATGTTTTTCATAAGTACGTTAAACGATGTGTGGCAGGACCAGGAGATACACTTGAAATAATTAATAGAGAATTATTTATCAATGGTGAATCAGTACCTTTATCAAAAAACGGTAAATTCCTTGGACCATTATTAAATCAGGATTATGTTCAGCATGATTTGTTTTTACCGGAACAAGGAAATAAAGATTATTTTCATGAGATACATATTCCGCAAGCAGGAGACACGGTTAGAATCAATAGTGAAACCGATTGGCGTTATTGGTTACCAATTATTATATATGATGGTCATTTAGCTAAATTAAAAAACGATATTGTAGAATATGATTTTACTACAATTGATCCGGATAATTTATTCCGTAGAAAGGGAGAGCATTTTGTATATGATGACTATTTTCCGTCCGGGAAACTATTAAATCCGTGGATGAAATCAATTAATGAGTCTGATTTTCAATTTTTGCATATTGATGGAATACCAATATCTGAAATGGATTATTATATAGTTGAACAAGATTACTACTGGGCAATGGGAGATAATAGGGATGATAGCTTAGATTCACGTTATTGGGGATTTGTGCCGGAAAATTACATCTTGGGAGAAGCACTATTTGTATATTTTTCATTAAATCTTAAAACATGGATACCTCGATTTAATAGGATGTTTACTTACATAAAATAAAATTTGCGATTTATTTGTTTTATGTAACAAATTAACTTTCAATTTTTAATGCAGTTTGATTAAGTTTAAACGTAAAGTAATCAGAGATTATGAGTCAAAAAGATAAATTAAATGAATTGCAGGATCGGTTAGGCGAAATTTTTAATGGTATTGATGACTATTATAGTCAATCCATTTTGGATGAATTAATTAACCGGATTGATACTACAATTGACGATTTTAATAAAGAATTTCAATCTTTAATTGGAAATTTAAAAGTAAAACCGAAAAGAAGAACTCCAACAAAGACTACAAGAAAGACATCTGCTGCTTCAGGAAGTAAAAGTAAAACTTAGAAATAATTTTATAATTAATCACTAGAGGAACCAATGAGCGTAAAAGATAAAATAATTCTACTCCTTATGATCTTATTATTAGTTGGCGGTGTATATGTATATTATACTTATACTTTAGTAATGGATAGAATGGACCTAATGGACAAACAACAGTATACTCATATTGACCAAGTCAATAAGGAATTCAGAGATGGATTGAACAAACTTGAATTGCAATTTGTTGGTCGTGGAAAACACTTACAAACTGCTCAAATGAATATTGTTACCAATACAAATCTAATTAACAATGTAAATGAAGAATTAAATAGCAAGATTGAAGATGTATCATACGATCTTGATGAAGCAGTTCGCGAAATAAATAATGATATTGCTAGTGCAAATAGAGATCTTGGTGATTTGCGCGCAGATGTTGATAGTGAACGTCGTCGTAATACACGTCGCTTGACTGATATTGAGCAATCAATCACAAATGTTAAGAATAGCGTAAATGAAATTGACAACTTAAGTATAATTCAAAAAGCACGCGAAAAAGACAAATAATCTTTATATAGAAATAAAAAAAAGCCCCGTTTGTTGCGGGGCTTTTTTTGTGCCGAGGGTCGGAATCGAACCGACACCTCATAAATGAGACCGGTTTTTGAGACCGGCGCGTCTACCAGTTCCGCCACCCCGGCAATTATTTTATAATAAATTATCAAAAAATAAGGGAAGAAAATAGATGTTATTAAAAAGGATTGTCAATATATTTAGGTACAATTTTTAATAATATTTTATTAAAGGAGTAACAATGTCATACACAACCATACCCGGTATGTTTTTAGAATCAACGAAGACCAACAAAGATAAACCAGCATATTTTGAAAAAATTGATGGAGAATGGAAAGAATATAAATTTGGCGAAGTATATAATATTGTAGAAAAATTTGCTGCAGGTTTAGCAAGTCTTGGTTTAAAAACAGACGATAAAGTTGCTATTCAAGCTCATAATTGTCCACGTTGGGCGTTTAGCGACTATTCCATCGCATGTATTGGAGCGGTATCGGTAACTGTTTATCCAACTTTAATAGCTCCCCAAATAAAATATATTATTGATGATTCCGATACGCAATACGTTATTACGCAAGATCAATCGCAAACAGATAAAATCCTGGAGTTTATTCAAGATAGTCCTAAGCTAAAGGGCATTATTGCAATGGACAATACCCATGATCCTGCTAAGAATATTATCAGTTTTGAACATATTATGGAATTGGGTGAAAAATATATTAAGAATACAGGGTTTACTTTAGAAAAAGCATCGAAAGATATTAAACCGGATGATCTATTAACATTAATATATACTAGTGGAACAACCGGTAATCCAAAGGGAGTTATGCTTTCCCATAATAATTTGATATCAAATGTTATTGGTGGTGGTAAGGTAATTCACTTTGGTAGTGAAGATACTTTCCTGTCATTCCTCCCGTTAAGCCACGTATTTGAACGTATGTCAGGGCATTATACCGGACTTTCCTTAGGTGCAAAAACATATTACGCAGAAAGTGTTGATACGATAGGTGACAATATGGTTGAAGTAAAACCAACGATTGTGATCGCAGTTCCGCGTGTATTTGAAAAAATCAATGCAAAAATTATTGATAAAGTCAGTGGTGACCCGGCAATTAGACAGAAAATATTCTGGTGGGCAATTGGTGTTGGGAAAGAAGCTGCAAAATTTTTAACACGCGGTAAAAAACCAACAGGAATGTTAGGATTTAAATTTAAAATAGCAGATAAATTAGTATTCTCAAAATTGAAAGCAAAAGTTGGTGGTAAGTTACGTTTCTTTGTCTCCGGAGGAGCGCCATTATCAAAAGAAGTTGGAGAATTCTTTGCATCTGCAAATATACCAATTTTAGAAGGATATGGTCTAACGGAGACTAGTCCGGTAATTTCTGCAAATGTAGAAGAACTATTTAAATTTGGTACAGTTGGAGCGTTAATAGAAAAAGTTGAAGTAAAAATAGCTGATGACGGTGAAATACTTTGTAAAGGTCCAAATGTAATGTTGGGTTATTACAAAAATCCCGAAGCAACTAAAGAAGCTATTGATAAAGACGGTTGGTTCCATACCGGTGATATCGGCAAATTTGACGAAGATAATTATCTGATGGTCACTGATCGCAAGAAGAGTATTTTAGTTACTGCAGGTGGTAAAAATATTGCTCCTGCTCCATTGGAAATTGCATTAACATCATCTAAATATATTGAACAGGCGTTGGCAATTGGCGATAGACGCAGATTCGTATCAGCTTTGATCGTGCCGTCTTTCGAAGTATTGGAAGAATGGGCAAAGGAAAAAGGAATTGATTACGGAAACCGTCAATCATTGCTTGACAACCATAAGGTACATGACTTATTTGATGCGGAAGTAGCAAAAACGATGGAGAAATTCTCACGTTACGAACAGATCAAGGAATATGCATTATTATCAAAAGAATGGACTATCGAAAGCGGTGAGACTACGCCTAAGTTATCGGTAAAACGGAAAGTGGTTGTTAATAACTACACTAAAGAAATTGAAGGAATATACGCTGATTAGGAGCTGATTGATTATTGAATATTGATGATTGACTATTAAGAACTAGGGCATATTGAATATTGTAGATTGACTATTGATTATTATTAATGGATAGTGAGGAATTAAAGAGCAGGACTAAAGAATTTGCTCATCGTTCGATAAAGTTGTGTATGGCGTTGCCGAATACAACTTTAGGTCGTCATGTTAAAGGTCAATTAATTCGTTGTGCTACATCGGTAGCTGCCAATTATCGTGCTGTTTGTATTGCACAATCAAAAGCAAGTTTTGTTTCAAAAATAAGTATCGTTATTGAAGAAGCGGATGAATCTGCATTTTGGTTAGAGCTTATTATTGATGAGAAATTATTGCAGACTAAATCAGTAGAACCACTTTTGACTGAAGCAAACGAACTCACTTCAATATTTATATCATCAAGGAAAACAGCGAGTAAGAAATAATAATCAATAATCAATATTAAATAATCAATTATGAATATAACAGTATTAGGATTTGGTTCATGGGGCGGGACGGTTGCACAGCATTTAGTTAAATTAGGTCATGATGTAATCGGTTGGCATCCATTCCCGGATGAAGTGGAAGAGATGCAAAAAACCCTTCAACATAATTTAATTCCGCAATTACAAATATCCAAAGAGTTGCAACTCACAACTGATTTACAATCAGCACTTAAAAAGGCGGAAATTGTAGTAGTAGCTACGCCATCGCATGTTGTGCGGAGTATAATTGGTGAATCCACAGAATTTATCAAAGATGATGCAATAATCGTGAACTTGGCTAAAGGTGTAGAGAACGACAGTTTACAAACGATGAGCCAAGTAATCGCTGAGGCGGGAAAGATTAAGGCTGACAGGATCGTAACGCTATACGGACCATCGCACGCGGAGGAAGTCGCTTTGGGAATGCCCACAACCTTAGTATCGGCTAGCAGTAAAATGAAAACCGCAAAAGTAGTGCAGCAGGAGTTCTCATCGGAAGTATTGCGGATATATTCCAATAAGGACATTTTGGGTGTTGAGTTAGCCGGATCGCTGAAGAACGTGATCGCCATTGCGGCGGGTATCTGCGACGGAATAGGCTACGGAGACAATACCAAAGCCGCCTTAATTACGCGCGGATTGACCGAAATGACACGCCTTGGTGTAGAAATGGGAGCAAAGCCAGAAACCTTTTTTGGATTAAGCGGAATAGGGGACTTAATGGCAACCTGCCTGAGCAAACACAGCCGTAACCGCTATGTAGGCGAGGAGCTTGGAAAAGGTCGCAAATTGGAGGAAATACTGGACGAAATGAAAATGGTAGCGGAAGGTGTTAAAACGGCTAAATCGGTTGTTCAATTACGTGATAAGTATAAAGTGCCTATGCCAATTGCATCGGCAATGGAGAATGTGCTGTTCCACGGTGCAGACCCTAAAGATAAGGTCAAAGAATTAATGACAAGGGATTTAAAGATAGAGAAGGCTTATTAATAAGGTATTATACTTTGGAAAATATTGTATAAAAAGCATAACTTATTTTCTAAAACTAGATTAGTCTCCGGAAAAGATTTGGATAAAGAATTGAGAAATTTATATACTTTATTGGAC
>JAUXHY010000147.1 GCA_030621275.1 bacterium
GCATGGTATTGTCGATGATTTCCCGTCCGGGAAAAATGAAAATCAAATAATCGCTGATGAAGAAAAAGCTGCCTTATACGGATTTAATATTCAAACAATATCAATGTTTGTCCGTTCAGCTTTCGATGGTATAAAAGCAACAGAGTTCCGTGACGCCGATGAGGAAATTGATGTTATTGTAAAATACAATGTATCAAGTCGTCAATCTTTAGAGGACGTTTTAAACTTGAGAGTAACTAATCAAATGGGGCAAACTGTAGCATTGCGTGATATTGTTACATTTGAAATAAAACCAGGTCCTACAGCCATCAATCGCTTTGATCAAAAACGAACAATTATGGTTACAGCTAATATTGATAAGAAAATTATTACGATTGATAAAGTGGATATTAAATTAAAAAGTGTTTTTCAGAATATTGAAAAGCAGTTTCCGGGTGTATCTGTCAAAACCGGTGGTCAATTTGAAGAGTTTACTGATACTTTTAAAAATATTGGATCACTTTTCATCCTCAGTCTAATTATAATTTTCCTAATTCTTGGAACTCAATTTAATTCGTACACACAGCCACTAATTATCCTAACAACTGTTCCATTTTCTATGATTGGCGCAATGTTAGGTTTGTTAATCTCCGGCAATCCATTCAGCATTGTTTCGATGTTTGGCTTTGTTGCATTGGCTGGTATCGTAGTAAATGATGCTATTGTACTGATTAGCTTTGTCAATAATCGTCGGGATAAAAATATGAGTCCAAATCAACATTGGAAAAGCATCGTAGAATCAGGGCAATTACGCTTACGACCAATTATACTAACATCGCTAACAACTATTGCAGGATTATTGCCAATGGCATTCGGTATAGGTGGATCATCTGGAATGTGGGCACCATTAGCAAACGTAATTTTATTTGGTTTATTAATATCCACCGTACTGACACTTTTTGTCATACCTTGCTTTTTAGCAATTTTGGACGATCTTAAGAGAAATAGAAAAAAGGCATTGATTAGACAAAGTATTAGTCACTAATATTTGATATAAATATTCAACAATCGTCATTATTGAGGAAATATGATTTTAACAAAACAACTAATCAAATCAAAATCACTTACTGTGAACTTAGTAATTGCATTGTCAGGTTCATTACTATTAGCACTTTTAGCACGACTATCAATTCCTGTACCATTTAGTCCTGTACCTATCACTGGTCAAACTTTTGGTATTTTATTTTTAGGTGCTGTACTCGGAAGCCGAATTGGAATACTTAGTGTTATAATGTATATTTTTGAAGGATCAATTGGTTTACCTGTATTTGCCGGCGGAACCATGGGATTTTTGTATTTACTTGGACCAACCGGTGGTTATCTAATTGGTTTTATACCGGCTGTTTATCTAGTTGGTTACTTATCTGAACAAGGTTGGATAAATAGTTTTACATCTGCTTTTCTAACAATGATTATTGGTACTTCAGTTATTTTTATATTTGGGATCAGTTGGTTGTCAGTAACAGCCGGATTTGGAACAGCATTATTAATTGGTTTATATCCATATATTCCCGGTGCAGCAATAAAAATTATATTAGCAACCGTTGCTGTTTACTCGATGAATCGTTTTAACAAATAATCTTATACACTGATTATTCGTCGCTTTAGCTCGAATCTTAGCCAAAGCGCAGCAGTAATAGCTGCGACTATAGTCGAAACCATCATAGCATACCACATCCATTCAATAGGTTTGTGGAGTACATAATTAAAAATTAAAGCTAGTGGTACAGATATTCCAAGAACACGAATTGTAGAGGTTGCTAACATAGGGAAACCCGAACCTAATCCCTGCATAACTCTCCCGCTTGTCATAGCAATTGATATCAATGGATAAATAAAAACCACTAATCTCAAGTAAATGACAGCTGTTTGGTGAATTTCCGGTTCATTGGAAAAACCTTTTACAATTAACGGCGCTAATATATATATTATTGCTGAACCAATTGTAGTTATGATTATAGAACGTAACATTCCATATTTTATTATGAATTTTACATTCTCAAAATCTTTCGCGCCATAGAACATTCCAACTAATGTAGTTAAAGCTGTGGCAATTGCCATAATCGGCAGAAATATTACTACATCAATCCTACCGCCAATTTGATAAGCGGCTACTGAAAAAGCAGAGTAGCTAACTAATATTTTATTAAAAACCGCTTGTCCAACCGACATAATTATCATCGCCATTGAGGCGGGAACACCAACTTTTAAAATATTAGCTATAATATGTTTCGATAAGGAAAAATCTCTTAGTCGAAACGTGACATACGTATGTTCTTTTATCAAAAATAAATAAATAAAAATAGAAAAAACCGTTGCTTGACTAATAACAGTGGCAATTGCTGCTCCGGGCACACCATAATCTAATGCAAAAATAAAAATTGGATCTAAAATAATATTTAATATTGTTCCAGTAGCTGATATTATCATCGGTGTTTTCATATCACCTTCACCGGCTAAAATTGATCGAAAGAAGCCTGAGAATACCATGAAAAATAATCCGATAGTTATAATTCTAAGATATGACCACGCCATATTAATTAACTCAGGAGTCGCACCAAGTATTGCCAACATTTGCTTTCCAAATAATAGACCGACAGTAACCATAATTACACTAATTATCGATGCCATTAGTAAAGCATGCTCCGCGCTATTATCTGCATTTATTTTATCATTCGCACCAATAAAACGTGCGATGGAAGCAGTCACACCCGATCCTAATCCCATACTTAAACCCAATACAAAAAACAATAGTGGCATGTTGAATGCGACAGCTGCAATTTCTTCACCACCTAATCTGCCAATATAAATCATATCGACTATAGTATAAATTGTTTGGATTGCCATACCAGCTAAAATTGGTATGGCTAAAGTCCACAAAGCTTTTTTTGGCTTTTCAGAAAATGATTTTAGGCGTGATTCTTTGGATTTGTCGGATTTCATAAAGGCGTGAATTTATAATATTAAATCAGAATAAATAACTATGAATTAATCAAATTTAAACGATGCTAATTTTAACCGTAAAGTATAAATACGATTGAAATTGCAATCTTATGATTGAATTAATTTATTTGGATTTCTGATCCAAACTTCTGCGAACTGCAGAAATATTTTACACTCAGGAAAAACCTGAACTACCGCATCCACTGCTTGATGATGTCGATATACTATTAGATGAGCCACCCGTCGAAATCATTGGTGCTGAAAGCAACCGTTCAGATTTATTTTGACCACATTTAGGACATTCTATTTCTTCGTCTGATGTGTCACTTGAAAATACTAATTCTTCAAAAACTTCATCGCAGTTTTTACAGCGATAATCATACATCGGCATTATTCTTTCTCCTCTACATCTTCTAAATTTTCCTCACACTGAGAATTATACGGCATTCCTCAGGTAGGTACTCCCATTTTAGGGAATAAAATTTTTGTTATAAATAACCAAGCTGCAAAAATTATTATAATTGTAAGTGCATCATTCATATTTAGACTTTTTCTTTTTATTGGTTGGGAATGTCCATAAAGCCCCCAACAAAACACCATACAAAATGCTATTCACAGGATTACTTGTGATTGCACAAGTACCGCTTTTACAACCAATGAAATAATAATATGCAAAACCAATAACACCACCGAGAATAACTCCAAGGCTAATTCTTCTTAGAATTGATTTATTTAACCACTTAGCCTTAATTGTCATTTTTATCTTTTATTATTTTATTGAGTTTTGCGACTATCTCATCAATGTTGTTTAATTCTTTCTTAATCACTAGTTCTTCTAATGTTCCCCACACAGGTTCACCGCATGCGATGCAAATAATTCCTAACTCAGCTAAAGGAGAGATAACTTCCGGATAATCACGCACTAAATCTTCAATGTAAATATTTTTATCAATCATTCCTCATCTAATCCTAAGGCTTTAAACAATCTTTTAGAAACGTTTTGAGGAAGTAATATATCAAAATCACCGGAGCGTGCTAATCTTATTGTTTGTTGAATTGTATCAACATCTACTTTACAATCTTCACATTGTTTTATATGATCTGCTAATTCTTGAACAGTACTATTATCGATATCTTCACTTAATTTATTATTCAAGATATCGGATAATTTTTTGTTATGATCTTCCATAATCACCTCTATCAACACATTTTAAGTGATATGCCAATTGATCACGCAAGTATAGTCTTGCTCTCATTAATCTCACTTTTACATTGGCTTCACTAATCTCTAAAATTTTTGCTGTATTTCTAGTTGAATGGCCTTCTAAATCACGTAAAATAAAAACCGCACGATAATGATCAGGTAATTCATCCATAGCTTTCTCAAGACATTTACGAAATTCCTCAGTATCAAATCTTTCCTCTAAATGATCAGGCCAATCAGCCATTTCCAATGATGAAATATTCTCAAATTCGATTTTGTCATACGACCTGGAATCATCAATGTTTTTTTTCTTTCGTAATTTCCCAAGTGCAACATTTGTCGCAACGCGATATAGCCATGTATATAACGATGATTTCCCTTCAAATGTATTGAGTTTATTCAACATTATAATAAATGTTTCCTGTAATACATCCTC
>JAUXHY010000245.1 GCA_030621275.1 bacterium
TCAAATTTAGCGACTACCGGAACTATTTACCGAAATTTAACTCTTTCTCCTTTAGGTGGCTCGGATTTTAGCGGTGGATTGCAATTGCAGTTACAAGGTAAACTTTCCAAAGATATTACTGTTAGCGGAGTTTTATCCGATCAAAGTTTGCCAATCCAGCCGGAGGGTACAACAAATACTCTCGATGAAATCGATAAAGTATATTTGCACGTAAGTCATCCCATCTTTCAAATTATGGCGGGCGATATAAATTATGAATTACAATGCGGAAAATATTTAACAGTTAGTCGAAAACTTGAAGGATTAAAAAATAAATTTAAATTTGACAAATGGTCGGGACAAAGCACGCTTGCAGGAACAAAAGGACGCTACCATAAATTTTCTTTCAAAGGTACTGATGGAAGTCAAGGACCTTATTCATTAACTTCTGAAACTGGTAATAAAGACATAATAGTATTATCCGGAACTGAAAAAGTACACTTAAACGGTGAACTACTAAAACGCGGCCAAAATTTTGATTACATAATAGATTACAGCATCGGTGAAGTAACTTTTACGCCGCGCCGGTTGATTGATTTTGATTCGGATATTTATATTGAATATCAGTATTCGGATTTTCAATATAATCGAAACGTATTAAGTGCATCAGTTTATCGCGAGCTAGGCGATTGGGGAAAATTTGGAATATCCTGGTTCAAGGAAAAAGATCAATTACAGATTGATGAAACTATGGCAGTTGGTCTAAAGGATTCTCTTTCGAAAGCCGGGGATCAAGATGCAATTTTTTCTGGAGCAGTTGAAGATAAAGAAGGCGACTATATATTGACCGGCGAAATATATATTTATTCACCCGAAACTGCGGACGATAGCGAAAACAGATTCAAAGTGAGTTTTCATAATGATAATGAAAATGGTGAATATGCCCGACGTATTAGCGATGACGGACATTTGTATTTTAAATTCGTAAGTGTTGAAAATAGGTCTGAGATTATTGATTTATACAGTCCGTTCAGACGGTGGAGTAATCCGGTAAACCATGAAATTTTGCAACTTGCAGGCGATACTAAGTTATCAAAAAATACGATTGCCGATTGGGATGTGTCTCTATCAAACTTAGATATGAATACATTCTCAAAATTAAATGATGACGACAATATTGGTTCAGCGTATAGTTTTTCGATTACCGGTAAAGAAATATCTGTTTTTAAAAATACGCAACTTGGATATAATATTACTAATTGGAGCAGATCAAATCAGTTCCGAGAAATAAGCCGGGAACGTATTGCACAATTCAATAGAAATTGGAATATACAATCAGAAGATATAGGTAAGGAATCACTATTTTCAGGCGGATTTAATTTAAATATCGAAAAATCTTTTAATTCAAAAGTTGATTGGTCTCAATATAATTCTACTTCAGGGAAAAGGAATAGATTAACAGGCCAGATAAATAGTAATACAAAATATATTCCAAAATTTGATACATATATTAATAGGGTAAAGACCAATAAATCAAATTTTTATCAATTTAATATTGATGGAATGTTTCTGCCGGGCAATTTACATCCGATTGTTAGTTATAAAGGTGAATACGAAAAGGATAACCACAAATTTGATATAGGGAAATTGGGATTTTTATTCTCAAGAAAAAATCAAAATATAGCAGCTTCCATAACCAAACGAATTGATATGAAAGTGAACGATGTTGATTCAACTGAAATGGATATTGTCCAAGATGGAATATTTGGCGAATTGGATATTAATGGAAATATTACCAACGGATGGTCAGGAAAAATCGTTATCAAGAAACGTATTTCTGATGATTTAATTAAAAATGAAAAATTGGATTATGCAATCGGATTAGCGAATATCCGCTTCAATAATAAAACCAATCCGGTTCGTTGGGAGTTGCATTCAAAACTTGAGGAAATGTACACGGAATCACGTGCTGTTGTCTATGATTCCATCGGTGTCGGGCTCGGTTCCTATCGTTACGATGAAGAGTTCAACGAGTATATTAGTGATCCGAATGGTGCATATATTAGTCATACAATATTAACGGGTAACCGTGAATTAGTTACCAATTTTATCGCTTCACAGCGATTGTTCATCGATTTTTCGAAAACGCCAATTGCCTTTTTAAAATATATCGATGTAAGATTGGATTTACGCACTGAATTCAAAGGAAAATCCTTTGCTTTAAATAAAATTACTACCCCCGATTTATTAGATAATGAAATTGCACGCTCCAAAGTTAACTTGAGAAATGAAATTGATTATAATCCATCCGGCACCACGAGAAGAATTAGAAATTGGGTAATATATTCTCAAGATTTATTAGGAGCTGATCCACGTGGAAATGATTTGCGTAATCAGACGGAACACGGCATCGAATGGCGCGAACCGATTAAGAAGCAATTTCATTCTGTATTTAAAATTGAATCGCATAAAATTGATAATTCTTCCGGTTTTTCTGATCTGCGGAATAGAAATGTTGAAGGGTGGTGGTCGGAGGAAGAAATTAAATGGAATATTGAAAGGAAATGGCAATTCTCCGTTTCAGCATTAGGCGGGAAAGATAGTGGTACACATAATCAGGAAGAGTTTTCTGCTTATGCCTATGGTCTAAAGTTTGAAAGTCAGCGATTTATAAGCTCTACTAGTCGAATAAAAATACGGACTGGATTATTTAATTCTATTAATACAAGTAACAAGTCAGTAATTCCACCGGAAGCTTTAAATGGACTGCCAATCGGTCAATCTATTTTAGTAAATATTCAAGGGCAAGTATTGGTTGGGAGAAATTTATCTCTAAATGTAAACGCAAGTTATATTGATAATTCGAGATATAATAATTTCATTACTTTGTCAGGAGAACTGCGTGCGTATTTTTAAAATAAGTATAATATTATTTGTCGCAGTTCAGTTATATGGACAATCAAAAAAGATTGTTATTGATGATATTGATACAT
>JAUXHY010000009.1 GCA_030621275.1 bacterium
AGATTACAGCTTGCTTGATGGCGCACAAAACATTGATATTATGCTCGATACAGTTTTAGCCTTAGGAATGGATAGTATCGCGCTAACTGAGCATGGTAATATGTTCAGCGCCATAAAATTTTATAAGGCTGCGAAAAAGAGGGGAATAAAACCAATTATTGGTAGCGAAGTATATGTAGCTAAAGGTAAAAGAACGGATAAAAAGAGTCAATTAGATAGGGGAAATAATCATTTAATTTTATTAGCAAAAAATTATACCGGATATAAAAACCTGATGAAATTAGTTACCTATGGTTACTTAGATGGTTTTTATTATCGTCCCCGCATTGACAAAGAGTTGTTGAGGAAACATAGTGATGGTTTAATTGCGTTATCTGCCTGCCTAAAAGGAGAAATTCCTGAAAAATTAGTAAAAAATGACTATGAAGGGGCTAGAAAAGCTGCTCTTGAATTTGCAGAAATGTTTCCGGGTCGGTTCTACCTTGAAGTGCAAAATCATCGGATTCCAGAAGAGCAAATTAATATTACCGAGACAAAACGTCTTGCAGAAGAAATTGGTCTTCCTATTGTTGCAACAAATGATGCACATTATTCAAAAAAGGGACATTATGATGCACACGATATTCTCATTTGTCTTGCGACTGGAAAAGAAAGGAATGATCAGAATCGCATGAAATATGCGACAGATGAGTTTTATCTAAAGTCGCAAGATGAAATGTATGAATTATTCGGTGATATACCAGGCGCAATAGAAAACACACGTCGCATAGCAGATAGTATAGATTTGGAAATTCCGTTAGGGGAATATCATTTACCAAATTTCCCTATACCGGAAGAATCAACAAATAAAAATCCTGATAATTACTTACAAGAGTTGTGTATCAAAGGGTTGAAGGGACTTTATGGGACAATTAATGAAGAGATACAATCTAGACTTGATCATGAATTAGGCGTTATTAAAAAGATGGGTTTTGCTGGATATTTTTTGATAACTGCGGATTTCGTGAAGTATTCTAAAGAAAATGGTATTCCGGTTGGACCCGGTCGTGGATCTGCTGCAGGAAGTATAGTTTCCTACGCTTTAGGTATTACATCAATAGATCCATTAAAATATAATTTACTTTTCGAAAGATTTTTAAATCCCGAGCGTATCAGTTTACCTGATATTGATATTGATTTTTGTATAGAGAGGCGTGGTGAAGTAATTGATTATATAAAACGCCAGTATGGAGAAAATGCTGTTACGCAGATTATTACATTTGGGAAAATGAAAGCCCGGCAGGTTGTGCGAGATGTTGGACGTGTGATGAGTTATCCTTATAGCGAAGTTGATAAAATAGCAAAAGCAATACCTGAAGAAATAAATATTACCCTAGAGGATGCAATTGAAAAAAGTCCTGAATTACGCAAATATGCTGAAGGAGATTTCAGGGAGCTCATTAAATATTCATTAGTTTTGGAAGGAATGAATCGCCATGCATCGACTCATGCTGCTGGCGTTGTAATCGCTCCTAGCGATTTGACCGATTATGTACCGCTCTATAAATCATCGCAAGGCGATATCACAAGTCAATATGATATGAAGGGATTAGAAAGTCTCGGCTTGTTAAAAATGGATTTTTTAGGACTTAGAACTTTAACGGTTATTGATAAAACTGTAAAGTTAATAAAATTGCGTGGCGATGAAGTAGATATAGAGGGGCTACAGTACGATGATCAAAAAGTATTTGAACTGTTTGCGAAGGGATTGACTGCCGGTATTTTTCAGTTTGAGTCTTCTGGAATGAGAGAATTCCTTAAAAAACTGAAACCAACAGTGCTCGAAGATTTAATTGCAATGAATGCTCTTTATCGTCCGGGTCCTATGAATAATATCAATGATTATATTGATAGAAAGTATGCAAAAAAGAAAATAGTTTATCCGCACCCTGATTTAAAACCCATATTGAAAGAGACTCATGGTATAATTGTATATCAAGAACAAGTGATGCAAATTGCAAATGAGATTGGCGGTTTTAGTATGGCAGAAGCTGATATTATGCGTCGTGCAATGGGTAAGAAAATTGCTGAATTAATGAAAGAAAGTACGGGAAAATTTATTACAGGTGCAATAAAACGCGGTATAAGTAAGAGCAAAGCAACTGAAATCGTAGAGTTAATTGAAAAATTTGCACAATATGGTTTTAACAAAAGCCATTCCACCGCTTATGCGATAATAGCTTACCAAACTGCGTGGCTAAAGACATATTATCCGGCAGAGTTCCTGTCAGCTAATTTAACTAGCGAGATGTCTAATAGTAATCGAGTTGTTATTTTAATTAATGACTGCAGAAAATTAGGTATTAAGGTAAACGCACCGGACATAAATGTTTCAGATGTTGAATTTCGTCCTGTTGATGATAAAACTATTTCATTTGGATTAAATGCTGTAAAAAATGTTGGCACAAAAACGGTTGAACAAATAATAGAAGCAAGAGACAAAGATGGAAAATTCACGGATATTTTTGATGTAAGCAGTCGAGTAGATCTCCATTCACTTAATAAAAAGGCTTTAGAAAGTTTAATAAAAGCCGGAGCAATGGATTCACTGCACGGGACTCGTGCTCAGATGTTTGCTTCTATTGATAATGCGCTAAAGTATGGACACCAAAGACAAAATGATGCTACAAGTAATCAAGTTGGGTTATTTGATATGTCAAATTCTGCGGAAAGTGAAGTAGTGATAAAACCGGTATTACCAGAAGTAGAAGAATGGAACGAACAAGAATCCTTGGATTGGGAAAAAGAAGTTTTAGGATTATATTTATCAGGACATCCGTTGCTAAAATATGCGGATGATTTAGAAGAGTTTAGCAATTTCGATTTTTCTGAGAAAATTTCTTTACGGTCAATTGATAAAATTCAAATCGGCGGTATAATCCGTGGTCTCCGCCATCATTATGATAGAAAAAATAATCAAATGGCGTTTTTCAACCTAGATTGCCTAGGTGGTCAAGCCGAAATTTTAGTATTTAGCGATACATATGAGCGTTATAAAAATCTAATTGAAGATAACAAAATTGTTTTTGTTCAAGGGAAACCAACCGATCGATCTGATTTTGCTGACTTAAAATTGATTGTAGATCAAATTGTCCCGTTGGAAAATTGCAGAAAGTTACTATCAAGGCGTGTAAATATCAGACTAACTCCCCAATTGGCAGAGGAAATGGATCTTGAAAAGTTACACAGTTTGGCAAAGCAATTCCGTGGAAGTTGCAGTTTGATATTTCATATTGCAAATGGTCAACTTAGACAAAGAATTTTAGCGCAAAATATAAAAGTTTCTTCGAATAAATTATTTTTAAAAAAGTTGCGCGAAGAATATGGCGAAAAGAATATTTGGATAGAATGATAGCAGTAATCCAACGTGTATCTAAAGCTGCTATTTCTGTAAATGACAAACAAATAGCCGAGATTGAAAATGGACTTGTAATATTATTAGGTGTTATGTCAGATGATGATGAAACAGATTGTAAGTTTTTACAAAATAAAATAGCTTATTTTCGAATTTTTAATGATGAAAATAACAAAATGAATCTTTCAGTAAAAGATATTAATGGAGAAGCATTAGTTATAAGTCAATTTACACTCTGTGGCGATTGGCGAAAAGGTCGTAGACCAAGTTTCATTAATGCTGCATCACCTGAGCGTGGGGAGAAATTATATAATTTATTTGTGGAATATATGGTTTCTGATAATATTCTAACAAAAACAGGTCATTTTGGAGCAATGATGGAAGTATCGTTAACTAACGATGGTCCCGTTACGTTTGTTTTAGATAGTAAAGTCAAGAAAATGGGAAAATGATTTTATAAATGAATATATGATTTTTCGTGCATCTAATTGTAATTTTAACAATAAATAATTAATGAGTATGAGCATGAAACAAAAAATTAGAATAGTGATGGCAAAACCTGGATTAGATGGTCACGATCGTGGAATTAAGGTTTTAGCTGCCGCATATCGCGATGCCGGCATGGAAGTAATCTATTTAGGTTTACGCCAAACTCCGGAAATGATTGTATCTGCGGCACTGCAAGAAGATGCCGATGTTATTGCTTTATCAATCCTTTCTGGTGCTCATAATACAATATTCCCACGTGTATTAAAATTAATGAAAGAGAAAAAAATTGAAGACGTACTTCTTACTGGTGGTGGCATTATCCCGGAAAAAGATATGAAAGATTTACAATCACAGGGAGTTGGAATGTTGTTTGGTCCCGGTACACCGGTCCAGACTACTATAGATTATATTGCCAATTGGGTTGAAAATAACAGAAAATAATGAATCTAAAGAATAAATCAGAACTTGAAAAATATTTTGCCAATCACTTTGATACAGTACTATTTCCGGTACTAGCAGATATTTACAAAACAGAAGGAGACTTGACAAGAGCTAGAAAAGTATGCGAAATCGGCTTGGAATACCATCCTAATAATGTTGACGGTTCATTTGTCCTGGCAGAAATTAATCAATCAGCCGGTGATTTAATGGTAGCTGAAAAACTTTTAAAAAATGTAATGGCGTTTGAACCATTTCACTATAGGGCTGTATTAAACCTAGCAAAGATACAGATAAAATTAAAAAGAGCTCCGGATTCTATTACTAAGCTTTGGACGAAAATTGCAAAAATTGATCCCACCCATCCTGATGCAAAAATATTCTTAAAACAATCCTTAACACAAAAACATGATCCATCCCAAGACAAGGAAATAGTTGAATCAAAAAAACTTAAAAAAGAGTTTGATAAACTGAAACAAAAGTCAGAAACCGCACCTGATTTAAAACCCGAGAAAAAACCTAAAACAAAATCTGATGTAAATCCTAAGTCCAAGCCAAAGACAAAACCTGTTAAGATAGAAGCTTCACAGAAAAATATTCAAGATGAAGAAAAAATTCTCAGTCCAAAGCCACCGTCGATAAAACCGCAAAAGATAAGCGAAGAGGAATTGCAATCTTTGGATATTAGTCCGCGAATGGCAACATTTACTATGGTTAATGTTCTAAAGAAACAAAAGCTCTATCAACAGGCGATTGCTGTTTTGTCATTATTGGAAGAAAAAGGAGCTGATCCGGCATTAATAAGTCAAGAACGACAAAATCTACAAAAATTGATAAAAGATAGCGAACCACGCTAACTAAATAAAATATGTCAACTGAAATTTTCGAGAATCGTCAAAATAAGCTGAAGTCTGTTTTAGCGAAACGGGGACTTGATGGAATGCTGATCACTAGATTATCCAATGTTCGATATATCTGCGGATTTACCGGATCAGCCGGATCTTGTATTATAACACCAAATGGAGATTATTTTATAACAGATGGTCGTTATATGGCGCAATCCAAACAAGAAGTTAAAGGATTTGAACGTTTTATTGACTATGGTTCCCATATCGAAATCGCCCAAAAGAATAATCTAATTCCCCAAGGATTGAAGTTGGCGCTTGAAAGCGATTTCTTATCGTTAAGTTTATATAATCAACTTATAGAACTATTTTCCGACATTAAGTGGGAAAGCACAAAAATGATATTAGAAAATTTAGCTGCGGTAAAAGATGAAAGTGAATTAGAAGCTCTTCGAACTGCAGTTGAAATAACCGATAAAGTATTTGATGAAGTATTACAGTTTTTCAAAATTGGAGTTTCTGAAAAAGAGATAGCCCTAGAATTATCAACGCGATATCAAAAGTATGGTGAGGGCGAAGCATTTCCTTCAATAGTTGCTTCCGGTCCAAATAGTGCATTACCACATGCTCAACCGGGTGAACGCAAATTCAAAAAAGGTGATTTTGTAGTGGTTGATACCGCTGCTAAATTTGCTGGATATCATGCTGATATGACTAGAACGGTCGTAATCGGTAAGCCGACAGATAAACATAATGAAATATATGAACTTGTTAAAAAATCGCAGCAGGCAGGTATTGATGTAACTCAAGCAGGCGTAGCTTGTAAAGCAGTTGATGATGCTACTCGGGATGTTATCGCTGATGCGGGATATGGAGATAAATTCATACATTCCACTGGACACGGCATTGGACTTGAAATCCATACTTTTCCTCGTTTAAGTCAACAAAGTGAAGAAATATTACAAGAAAACAATGTAGTTACTATTGAACCCGGCGTGTACTTAACTGGTTGGGGTGGTGTACGGATTGAAGATGACATTGTGGTTAAAAAAAATGGGAATGAGGTGTTAAATAAGACTTCGAAAGAACTCGTGATTATTGGTTAGTTTTGCATTACTATCAATTTACTTAGAATAATAATCATAAATGATCAATACAATATTTTTTGATATAGGTGGTGTATTGTTAAACATTCATCCTGACAGAACAATAAAATATTTAAGTAATCTTACAAATTTGTCAGAGAAAGAAATTGTGAAAGCTTTTCCTGAAGATGCTCATCATAAATATGAGCGCGGTGAAATAACAGGCTCAGAATTCTTTAAAGCTATAAAAAACGGTTTGCCAATATCAAATAATTTAACTGAAGAACAATTTTGGAATGCTTGGAGTTTATTAGTTGGAGAAGAAACGGAAGTTGTAAAAACGATGAATAGTTTGACAAAAAAGTATCCGGTATGGTTGCTTTCAAATACAAATCCGTATCATATTTTAGAAGAAGAACGTTTTAAATTATTTGATAAGATAACAGGCGGAATCTATTCCTTTGAAGTCGGGTCTCGTAAACCTGAAAAAGATATATATATTAAGGCTTTTGAAATTGCTGGAACCACTGCTAGTGAATCCCTATTTATTGATGATCTGATTGAAAATGTCGAGATGGCTAGATTATTAAACATGAAGGCAATACATTTTGAAACAATTGGTGATTTTAATAAACAACTAAGTAAATTCCTTCAGTTATAATAAAAACCACTAATTATTTACAAGTCGTAAAACGGGTTAGTAATATAATGTCTAAATCGCGAGCCAATTGAAAAAAATCATTTTATTATCCATTTTAATATTATCACTGCTATTCGGACAAGGAACATGGCAGTGGACAGGAAGAGTTCATCCAGAGTTAAAATGGTCAACCATTACAACTGAAAATTTCAACATACACTATCATCAAGGTATAGAAGATATAGCTAAGCGGGGAGCATCAATCGCAGAGCAAGTTCGTCCCATTTTAATGAAACAAGTGGGATTGGAATTGTTACCGCATGTCGATATAATTTTTACAACCGAAGATGAAATAATGAATGGTTATGCCTTATGGACAAACATGACTTTTATTTGGGTTGACCAAAACGATGCCGCAATTTGGTTAGAGGATGTTAAATGGCTGCATCAGGTATTGTCACATGAATTGCAGCATATTGTCTTTTTTAATTCAATTAAAACATGGCTGCCTGAGCCGTGGAATTATCTTAATTCCAGAACACCTGTTTGGTTTGTAGAAGGCACAGCAGAGTATTATACCGAGAAATGGCGTCCTTATCGTGCAGACTTATCACATAAATACCATGTGCTAAAAAATAAACTTGACGAGATGGATCCACACCACGATGGATACTCAAAAGTATTGTACATATCGGATAGATTTGGTGACTCCACAATTACCAAGATAATAAATGATAGGAATAAATTAAATCTTTACAGATTTGATAAAGCTTTTAAAAAACATACCGGAATATCTTTAGAGCAATTTGAAGAAAATTGGCGACGTCATATGAATACTTATTATTATGGATATCGATCCCAAAAAGAGCCGATTGAGGAAATCGGAAGAGTAACAACATTGCCGGTTAAAAAACAATTTGGATTTGCAATATCTCCCGACAGTTTACAAATGATTATTGCGGGAAGAAATGATAAAGATCAGCGTGATATGTCATTATACTTAGCTATTCGTGATACATCATCTGAAGAAGGTAAAAATGCAGGGATTTTTACAAAATTATTTGGCAACGAAGAATCGGAAAAAGACAAAACAAAACAATCAATAAAATGGAAATTAAAGGAAATTGATTACGGTAAATATCATCGTAAAATTGATTGGTCTCCAAATAATACGCAAATTGTGTATTCAAAATTTCATTTTGGTGAAAATCAATCGATGGTGTGGGATTTGTGTACATATGATATAGCCTCAAAAAAACATAAATGGATCACGGATTCTTTCCGTGCCACTTGGCCTGATTGGTCACCTAACGGAAAGCAAATTATTTTTGTGGCACACAAAAATTCCATATCAAATTTATATACTATTAATCCCGACGGTAGTGAATTAATTCAATTAACTAACTATCAAGATGATATTCAAATTATTAGTCCGAGTTGGTCGCTTGAAGGTTCTCAAATTGCTTTTGGAAAAGCAAATACAGACGGAAATACGGACATATATTTATTGGATATTAAATCAAGAACTGAGACGCGAATTACAGACAATGTTAGTGCAGAGTATTTACCGGTTTGGCATCCCAATGGTGAATTGATCAGTTATACTTCGCATTCGGGAGGAACACCTAATATTCATACTATTGAGTTAGAAAGTGGTGAAACCAAGCAAGTTACCGATGTTGGAGATGCCATTTTTAGTTGGCAATGGACCCCGAATGATACAACATTAACTGCTTCTACAATGGCTGATGTTGATTCTGTTAGAATTGTTCAGATTAATCCCAATAGAAATATTACAACCAATCCGTTATCACTTCGTGACACCTATACAAAATGGCGCACGGCCCATACAGAATTTGTTTTACCAATATCAGATCCGTTAAAAGAAGTAAAAATAGTTGATAGCGGAAAATATCGTTTTTATAAACATCCACATCATTTTATGAGTTTAGCAGCACCATATTTTAATGGTAGCGGAGCATTTGGATTAACGGTTTGGACTGATGCGATGGGTAAACATATGCTTCAAGCCGGTGCAGGAGTTTCTTTGTCCAATGAGTCAGAACCATGGTTATTGCTGAATTACATCAATGCGGAACATGGTCCACTATGGCAATTGAATTATTTTTATAATACGCAGTGGAGAATACGTCCGTACGACAAAAGTTTATCAGGATTGATAGAGAAATTTGATGGTATTCAATTTGCATCACAAATTCCTTTCAATTTCCATAATTCATTGAGTTCGACTCATATGTTGTGGATGTCGTTATCATTACAAAAACGAACTGTCCATACACTTAGTGATGAGTATGATTACAACATAGATGAGTTTATTCCCCGCAATCCGAATGAATTCCATGATTTACCTGTTCCAGAAGAAGGAAAAGAAGGTATAGTTTCAATTAACTATCGTTGGTTAAATAGGCGTCCACATAAAAATAATACAAGTTTACCTAAACAAGGTTTTGGACTACAGGGGAGCATTGATTTTGCCAATAATAAGATATTTGGTGATTTCAGCTATACCAAGATAAAAGTAAGCGGTTTTTCGAATATAAAAATTTTAGGACCAATAACATTATATTCAAGAATAAAATCACAAGCCATGTTTGGGAAACCACCCGCTCAGGATTCTCTTGGACTAACGAGAGACTTCCCAATTTATTTGCCAATTGGTATTCTTGATTACGGCATGTTGAGCGTTCCGGAAGTTCATAACCCACGTGGTTGGGATGGCGTTAGACTAGGAAATAGATTGATATTTAGTTCTATGGAATTGCGTGTTCCATTAATTTTGGAACTACCAATTAATATTTTAGGATTCTCAGTTGGTTCTATAACCGGAGCATTAATTTCAGATTTTGGTAATGCATGGAACGTTGGTAAAGAAAAACAAGATTGGATTTTCACAGCCGGTTATGAAATTAAATTTGCAATTAAAGTTGGAAAGATACCTTTAATTAATTTCGCATTGGGTGAAGCTCAAACAATTGAAAGCTGGAAAAATCAAGATAATCCGCAGCAATATTTCCGTCTAGCGTTAATCAATCCGTTCTGATATTATTATTATATGATTTGAATTTTGAGTAATTTTATAAAAGTTAATATCTTTAAATTTAGGAGGAAATAATGAAAAGTAATTCAAATTTTGCTCTATTAATTATTTTATTAATACTAATTACCGGCTGTGTTCCCTATCCAGAAGTTGAACCTGCACAAAAAAGCAACTTAACAACCGGCATTGTTAAACAAGAAATTATCAAAGGGGTTACAACGCAGGCCGAGATTTTACAACTCTTTGGTTCGCCTAATTTAGTTACCAAAAATAGAGATAATAATGAGGTTTGGAATTATAATAAAATGGCGGTGACTTCAGCAGCAGCCTCTGCGGGCGACATCTGGCTAGGCAGCAGAGCGCTTTCAACAGTAACGACTAGTTCATTTGATTTACTTCTCATATTTGATGAAACTGATACTGTGATTGATTATAGTATTATTTCAGCATCCTATTAAAATAACAAGAGACGATTATGACTAAATCAATAATTAGAATTATAGGTGCTGTATTTATAGTGATGCTTCTCGCAGATTGTACCACTGTACCACAACTCACACCGATGCAAAAACGCGAAATTACTACTCGGTTATTGAATAGTAATTACGACAATACTTTCCGAGCAACTCTATCAGTATTACAAGATCAGGGATATATAATAAAGAATACTGACATGACTACGGGATTAATTAATGCGGTGATCGATAGGCAATCTACCGGTGGATCACAATTCGCACAAGCATTACTCTTAGGCTATGTCGCAGATAAAGGTAGTGAAATCGACGCTTCTTTTATGATTAACTCTATTAGTGATACACAAACAGAAATTAGATTAAATCTTCAAGAATCTAAGTACGGACAAACATCAAGTTGGAGCAGTTCTGGTAAAACTAATGTGAAACAAATACTGGATCCAGAAATATTTTCTAACTTATTTAACGCTATTCAATTTGAGGTCAGCCGACGAGAAGCAATTAACCCAAATCCGTAAATAAACTAGAAATAATAATGTAATTTCATAGAAAAAAAGCTCTCTCGGTTTGAGTTGGCTTTTTTTCTATTATAATTGATTTAGGGCGAAGTTCAATTTCAATCGTAAGCTATTTACTGAATATACAATTGAGTGTCAACGGTGTGTTCAATGTATAGTTTATTTTAACCAACCATTGGTACAAATCGCACTCCAAGAGAACGTTTAATTTTTACTTTACCTTTTATGTTTTTAGTGACAATGAAAAGCGACTGATCAAAAATACTACCTCCAACTGGGATTATCATTCTGCCTTGTGGTGCTAATTGTTCAATTAATTTATCAGGCATAGAAGTAGGAGCAGCTGTTCCGATTATTCTGTCATATGGTGCATTTTCTACCCAACCGTCAATTCCATTGGCATTGTGGACTTGAATGTTATTGTAGCCAAGGTCAATCAATCGTTTTTGAGCATCGTTTGCTAATTTTGCAACAAATTCCAATGAAATAACATTTTGTGCCAACATTGATAATATGGCGGATTGATATCCACAACCGGTACCAATCTCTAATACTGTATGATGTGGTTCAATTTGTAATTCATCGGTCATAAACGCTACAATGTACGGTTGACTTATTGTCTGTCCATGACCGATTGGTAAAGGTCCGTCAAAATAGGATAATTGCTGTTGATGTTTTTCTACAAACAGATGTCGTGGAACGGTTGCCATCGTGCTCAGAACGCGTTTGTCAGAAATTCCCCTGCGACGGATTTGGTCTTCCACCATTTGCAAACGATGTGGATTAAATTTTTCTATTTGTTTTGATGTTATCATTTAAAATTGACCGTAATTTATGTAAGTACATGAAATATACCGCATTCAAATTTGTTTTACTTTTACCATTGATTGTTTTTAGTCAAGCCGTCGATCCAATATATATTACACTAAATGGTGACATTACCAGTCCCGACCAAGAAATCTCCGGACTCGCTTGGTATAATGATAATTTAATTTTATTACCCCAGTATCCGACAGATAAAATTTATTCAATTCCTAAACAACAAATTGTTGATTTTCTCGATTCATCACTCACAACAATATTCCCAAAAGAAATTAAGTGGAATTCATCAGGTCTTGATAAGCAGATAAATGGTTTTGAAGGATATGAAGCGATTGTATTTAATGATGATACGGTTTACGTTACAATTGAAGCGGAAAGATATAAAATAAATTCGGGTTTCATCACCCGTGGAATTATAGACAATAATAAAAATGAAATTATAATTAATAAGAAAAGTTTAAAGAAAATTAAAACACCGGTTACGCTACGTAATATGACTTATGAGGCAATATTAATAAATGATAATTCAGTTATAACAATTTATGAGGTGAATTCTGCAAAAGTTAACGAATTACCAGTTTATCATCAGTTTGATAAAAAGTTAGAATCAGATATTGTAAAACAATTCCCATTTACTGAATATCGTATTACCGATGCGACTGAAATTGACAATGAAGGCAAATTTTGGGTAACAAATTACTTTTGGCCCGGTGATTATGGCTTACTGAAACCTGATTTGAATTATATAATTACCTCGAAAAAAGATATTAAACCTGTAGAACGATTATTGGAATTTCAATTCGTAGATGAAAAAATTATAAGAACAGAAACCAAACCGATTAACCTTGAATTATCTGAGTTCGGCGATTCGAGGAATTGGGAAGGTATTGTACGTTTGGATAATAAAGGTTTCTTAATTGTTACGGATAAATTTCCCGGGACGATTTTAGCATTTATTCCCTTCTCTGAATAATATACTTAAGCTTTATCCTCTTCATTTTCTACATCAAATCCAATGTGGGATTCAAATGGGCTGGGTAAATCAAAACCCTCAACGCCTGGGAAATGTACAATTGAGATAATTAATGGCCATGGTATCAAAAGCGAACCGGTAACAGATTGATACATCGGACGTTTAGGTTTTTTCCCTTTAGCTGTTTTTAATTTTGGTATTTTAAAATTTGAAAATTCAGCCCATATTCCATAATCATCGTAACCAAGGACTTTAACATAAATTGTTTTTTGATTTATGCCAATATCAGCTAATGCTTCTGTATTAGCGAGAATAATTAATACCACGTCACCAGTTATATTTTTCATTTTCATTATTTCTGTTTTTTCCATACTTGCCTCATTAAATTATTTATTATCAATTTTATTGATCATTTCTAGAAAATCTTCTTCAGATAAAATCTTTACACTCAATTGCCTTGCTGTCTCTAATTTACCGCCTGCTTTATCTCCGGCAACAAGATAATCAGTTTTTGAGCTAACCGAACTGCTCGCTCGTCCGCCTAGTATTTGAATAAGTTCCTTTGCTTCAGAACGCGAAAGTGATTCCAAGCTACCGGTGATAACAAATGTTTTTCCTGCTAATATTTGTGCCGTGAGCGATGAATCCGGTTTGGCAATATTTACACCATTTTCGATGCAGGATAATACTACATTTTTATTATTGCCATCTGTCCAAAACCTGACAATTGCTTCTGATACGATTGGACCAATTTCAAATATATTATCTTCGGTGGATAAAATATTTACGCTAAA
>JAUXHY010000048.1 GCA_030621275.1 bacterium
TGATTTACCATCGTACTATAAAAAACATGGAGGCTTTATCTTTAGCTTCGCGTTGGATAAATATATGTTTATTACAGTTAAAAGACCATTTGCTGATGATTTAATCCGCGTAAAATATAATATTTCTGAAACCGTTGAAAGGCTTTCAGAACTTAAACATGATATTGCTCGTGAATGCCTTTCTAAGTTAAATATTACTAACTCAATTGATGTTGTATCACTGGCAGATATTCCTGCAGGCAGCGGTTTGGGAAGTTCAAGCAGTTACACCGTTGGTTTGCTAAACGCGCTCCACACTATGAAGCGCGATTACATTCCATTACATGATTTAGCTGAAGAAGCATGCGATATAGAAATGTATCGGCTAAATAAACCGATGGGAAAACAGGATCAGTATCTTGCAACATATGGCGGATTCTCAGTATTGGAGATTGACACAGAAGGAAACGTAAAAGTAAGACGAGCAAAAATATCTGATACAACAATTGAAGGATTAAATCGAAATTTGCTTTCTTTTTACACCGGAGTACAGCGGAAAAATGTTAGGATACTTGCCCGTCAAAGTAAATCTACAGAGAAAAATGAAAAACAAGTTTTGGAATCTCTTCATTATATTAAAGAATCCGGTTATAAAATATTAGATATTGTCGAAAATGGTAATATTACAGAACTTGGATATATGTTTGATGAACACTGGAAGTATAAAAAACTTCTCGCTAAGGGTATTACTAATCCACATTTCGATGAAATTTATAACATTGCTAAAAAGAATGGAGCATTAGGCGGTAAAATTACTGGTGCGGGCGGAGGTGGATTTTTCTTATTTTATTGTGAAGAAAACCAAGATAAACTTCGTGCTGCAATGAAGGATACGGGACTAAAAGAAATGCGTTTTGATTTCGATCATGAAGGAACAAAAGTCCTTGTTAATTTTATGGATTATACACTTGCCAGTAACTGAATGTAAACAAAAGGCAGTATTTTTTGATAGAGATGGAGTATTGAACCAATTAGTCCAAAGAGATGGATCATATTATTCTCCACAAAATATTGAAGATTTTCATATTGTTAATGAAGCGAAGAAAGTCGTTCAACTTGTACATAAAATGGGGTTTCTTGCTATAGTAGTATCAAATCAACCGGATATATCACGCGGCAAATTAAAACAATCTGAATTAGATAAAATGACTGATATGCTATATGAAAAACTTAGTATAGATGATGTTATATATTGCACGCACGACGATGATAATGACACCGGTTGCCGCAAACCTGCTCCAGGATTATTTTTTACTGCTCAAAAAAAATATAATATAGATTTTAACAAATCTTTCATGATTGGCGATACATGGAAGGACGTTGAAGCAGCAAAGAATGCCGGTATTTCAATGATTTTACTTAATAAGAATTATAATCAGAATTTAGAGGATATTATTAGAGCAAAAAGCTTACCGGATGTTGTTTCTTTGATTAAAAATGGAATTTAATAAATGAATTATATAGATAAATATTTAGACGAAGCACATAGAATAATAGATTCAGTTGATAAAGACGCTGTTAATAAAATTATTGGCTTTTTAATTACTATTAGAGAAAATAGCGGAAGATTATTCATATTAGGTGTTGGTGGCGGAGCAGGACATGCATCGCATGCGGTAAATGATTTTAGGAAAATATGCGGAATAGAAGCCTATGCTCCGACTGATAATGTATCTGAACTAACAGCACGAGTGAACGATGAGGGTTGGGATACTGCTTACGTAAATTGGCTAAAAATAAGCAACTTAAATAAAAATGATATGATCTTTGTGTTTTCGGTCGGCGGTGGAAATGCAGAAAAAGATATAAGTTTGAACATAATCAAATCGTTACAATTGGCTAAAGAAGTTGGGGCAAAAGTTTGTGGAGTTGTTGGGCGTGATGGTGGTTATACAGCACAGGTCGCCGATGCGTGTGTAATTATACCATCATTCAATAGTGCAACCATTACACCTCAAACTGAAGGATTTCAAGCAGTGGTTTGGCATTTAATAGTATCACATCCTAAACTTCAAAAATTTGAAATGAAATGGGAAAGTGTTAAGTAAAGGAGAATTATAATGGCTATATTTTTAGACACAGGTAAAATAGATGTAATTAAAAAATATCATTTAATGGGTATTATCCGTGGCGTTACAACTAATCCAACAATTATGGTTAAAGATGGAATTACCGGCGGAATGGAGGGTGTAAAAAAGCAATCTATCGAAATCGCAAAATTGATTCATCCTTATCCCCTATCGGTTGAAGTTACAAATAATGATCCCAAAGATATGATTAGACAGGGAATCGAATTCTCTAAATGGGCTGATAATATAAATGTCAAGATCACCATCCATGGTCCAAATGGTGAATTAGATAATCTGCAAGTAATCCATGAACTCGAGAAAAAACATAATGTAAGGATTAACGCTACAGCAATGATGAGTGCTCAGCAATGCTTTTTAGCAGCCATGGCTGGCGCTACTTATGTTTCAATTTTCGGTGGGAGAGTTAATAATATGGGTTATGACTCACGAGAAGAAATCGCTCGGCTAAGGCATCTTCTTGATGATTTTGAATTGCCTTCAAAGATAATCGTAGGGTCCACAAGAGAAGTGGTAAATATAATCGAATGGTTAGAGGCTGGCGCGCACATCGTCACCGTTACACCAAAATTTATTGACGGAATGATTGTTCACCCTTATTCAAAAGAAACTGTACAAATGTTTCTTAAAGATGGTGCCACATTTGAAAAATCTAAATAATATTTTATTGGGATTATAAATGCAATCATCAAAAGATTATCTAATAAAATACTTAAATACTTATAATTCACTAATTAATGACCCAGCAGTTATTGATAACCTTGTCAAGATTAAATCGATATTTCAGAATACATCGAAGGAAGGTGGAAAAATTATCTTTGCGGGCAATGGTGGTAGTGCTGCAATGGCAAGTCATGTAGCCGTCGATATAACAAAAAATGCCGGTATCCGTGCGGTAACCTTTAATGAATATGATTTAATAACAACTTTAGCCAATGATTACGGTTATGAAAATTGGATTACAAAAGCAATTAAATTGTACCACAACCCTAATGATGTTATTGTGTTAATCAGTGCTAGCGGTCAATCATTAAATGTTATTAATGCTGCTATCAAATCAAAAGAATTTGGGTTACCGGTTATAACATTTTCAGGAATGTTTCCACAAAACCCTCTTCGCAACAAGGGAGATATCAATCTTTGGGTTGATTCCAATATTTATAATATTGTTGAAATGACACACCACATTTGGCTTCTTGCTATCGTTGATATGATTATCAATGAAAACGAATAAAACCTTCCAATTCCCTCTTTTATAAAAATAATTCAAATTGCATAGTACGGACTCTTCAGTAATAAATAATAATTTGTTGTACCGTAGACAATATTTTATCGGTCCAAAATTTGTAGATCGTTTTAAATCGTGGAATAAAATAAAAGTTGGAAAGAATTTACATATCACAGCACATCCCGATTTAACTATCACTACTTTAAAAAAAAGTGGCGCTGAATTAGCATTATTGGGATTCATGTTTGACTCAAAGAATTACAAAAAAAGCATTGATGATATCTTAAGGGACATTGCTAAAGATAGCAAATCATTTAATGACGTTACTAAGGCAACTTATCGTTATGCAGGTAGGTGGATTTTAATATATACTAGTAAAAAAGAAGCTAAGATTTTTAATGACCCGGGCGGTTTAAGACAGGTTTTTTATACTGACTATGATTCTAATATATGGTGTTCTGCTCAACCGCACATACTTGCGGAGTTATTGGATATTCAAGAAAAACAAAATAAAGATTTGAAAGAGTTTCTTAATTCTAAACAATTTAGTTTAAGTGAAAATTGTTGGATTGGAAATGGCACATTATATCAAGATATCTACCACCTCTACCCAAACCACTATTTAGATCTCGAAAATTGTTCTTTTTCGCGTTATTGGCCAAATAACAATTTAGAGGAATTATCAATCGAAAAGGCAGCAAAAAATAGTAGCAATATGATTACAAGGCTAATTAAAGCTGCAAATTATAGGCATCAAATTGCCCAGACTCTTACTGCGGGCTGGGATACACGAGTATTGTTGGCTGCAAGTAAATCAATAAAAAATAACATTTATTATTATGTTCACCAATTTTCTAATATGGATGATGAACATGAAGATATATCTATTCCAAAGGAATTATCACTACAGCACAATTTGAATTTAAATGTTATTGATTGTACTGAATACAACGTCGAATTCGATAAAATAATAAATAAAAATGTATCCATTATTCAATCACACACAAAAAAATTACAGCATTACAATTATTTCTCGCAATTTAACAACAAGTTAATAATAAGCGGAAATGCTAGTCCTTTAATCAAAGAACAACTACCTAATATAGATAAAATAAATGCTATAAATCTTGCTCGACTCTTACATTGGCATAACAGTAAACATGCCGTTAAAGAAATAAGGAAATGGTTAGAACATTCCATTAATTATTCAAAAAAATACAATATCAATATAGAAAAACTGTTTTATTGGGAAATTAGATTCGGTTCTTGGGGACCCATGTTTAACTCAGAATTAGATATCGCAGTTGAAGAGTTTAGTCCATATAATTGTCGTAACTTGATTAGTACAATGCTATCAGTACCAATGCATTATCGCACAAAACCAAATGTAACCATTTATTCTAAAATAATTAGTAACCTTTGGCCGGAATTACTCAATATACCGATTAATCCAAATTCTTATAATAATCCGGTTAATATGAAGAAAAAAATAATTCTTAGAACTATGAAATTTCTAAAAAAAATTGGATTATACAAAGTTGTTCGATTCTTCTACAGAAAACTAATTTTAAGATGATTATGAATGAGCAATCTATCCCTGTAAGCGTTATTTTGCCAGTTTACAATGGAGAGGAACATCTTTCTGAATGTATTGAAAGTGTACTATCTCAAACATTCAAAGATTTTGAATTTATTATTGTTGATGACGCTTCAACGGATAATACAGCGCAAATATTAAAAGAATTTGCGATGAAAGATAAACGAATAAATATTGTTACACATAAAGTTAATCAAAAACAGACAGTTGCTGCAAATACAGCATGCAAATATACAAAAGGGAAATATATCGCCAGAATGGATGCCGACGATATCGCTCTACCTAATAGATTTCTGAAACAGGTAACTTTTCTAGAAGAAAACACGCAAATTGGACTTTTAGGATCTTGGGTTGATATAATTGATAATAATGGGACATTTCTGAAAATATGGCGAACGCATTCTACTAGCAATTATCTTGGTTGGAATTTATTATTTGGTGCAAGTTTTGCTCATTCATCAGTAATGATGAGGAGAGATTGTATTGAACAAGTTGGGTTTTATCAATTACATCAAGCTGAAGACTATGACCTTTGGTCAAGGTTAAGTCGAATTACCAAAGTTGCTAATTTACCTGAGGTATTACAGCAAAAACGCGTTTGGAGTGGGCAATTGGCACTAAGAGTTGTACAAAATAATCGTGATTGTACTTTACAAATAATGCAAAATAATATGCAACTTTTGCTAAATAGCATTTCAATAGATATAGAATTAGTGAAAGTAATTCATGCAATCATAAATGGAAACCAACCTGTATTAGAGAGTGCTTTATTAACGAAGACAAAAATGCTAATCAATCAATTATATAATACTTATATAATTAAAACGAATCTTTCAATATTTGAGAAGAAGAAAGTAATTGTTGACATCTTTCAATTGCTTTTTAAATTATCCCATTTTCACATTAAAACTAACTTTTCAATGGGAATTATTGAAAAATTATCTTTAGCATTTCGTTTTCCAAAATTATTTATATACAGCTTAATTCATAGAAAGATAATATGAATTCTGAACTAACAGTTATTGTTTGTACATATAACCGCGGTCATTTATTATCCGAGACAATTCCAACTATCTTTCAGCAAAATGTTTTAAATGATCGTTATCAAGTACTTATTGTAAATAATAACTCAACGGATAACACGTCAGAAATCTTAAATGGATTTATTAAACAATACGATAATCTTTCTGTAATCAATGAATCAAAACAAGGATTAGGATACGCCAAAAATGCCGGAATGAATACCGCTACTACAGAGTGGATAGTATATCTGGATGATGATGCTAAAGTACCAAAAGATTTTATAAAAAAAGCGATAAGTAATATAAATAACTCTAATTTTCAATGTTTTGGTGGAGTGTATCTACCATGGTATAAATATGGTAAACCAAATTGGTTTCTCGATAAATATGCATCTAATAGTGATAAACTATCTGAATTTGATATACTCAAAGAAGATTTTATTGCTGGAGGTATTATGGCCATTAAAAAATCCATACTAAATAAATTTAATGGGTTTCCTGTAAATTTGGGAATGAGTGGTAATCATGTAGCATATGGCGAAGAAACATTTTTGCAGATTAGTATGAGAAATGTAGGTATAGACATCGGATATGACCCAAATTGGGTAATTTATCATCTAGTAAATCGTTATAAATTGTCTCCTTGGTGGTTTATAAAAAGTGGTTTTGCGAGCGGTCGCGATTCTTGGGCAACGTATGAGAAACAAGTATCTATGAAGAAAATTCTAATATACTGTTTTAGATCAATTAAATTATTCTTCGTTAATCTTTTCCAGTTCACACCAAAATTGATTACTACAAATTACAAGTGGCAAAATTGGTTAATCGATATATTAAGACCGTCCGTGTTAAAATTCGGTCAAATACAAGGCGGAATTAAACTTCTTTTTAAGTGATATGGCGCACAACATAAAAAAAACCATTGCGGTAATTATTCCAACTTATAATCGTGCAAATACAATAGTTGCATGTATTGAATCAGTCTTGTCCCAATCATATCCGGTCAATGAAATTATTGTTATAAATGATAGTTCAATCGATGATACAATTGAACAATTAGAAATATTCAAAGAAAGACTAATAATATTAAAAACAAATACACAATCCGGTGCTCAAGCGGCAAGAAATATCGGTATTAAAACCGCTAAATCCGATTGGATTGCCTTCTTGGATTCAGATGATGAATGGCTACCCAATAAATTAGAGAAACAAATAGCGGCTTTAAAAACCACAAATAATAATCCTATGACAGTTGTTCATAGCGATTGTTACATTAAAAATATTGATTCTAGTGATACAAAACATTGGAAACTTGACAAAATCGACGGAAAAAATATTTATAAACAGTTATTAACAAAATCAGGTACGTTTTTTCCGGCGATATTGACTTCAAAAAAAGCATTGGCCAAGATAAACTTCCTTGATGAAAATGTTCCGTCTTTTCATGAATGGGACACAGCAATTAGATTAGCAAAATTTTGCAGATTCATTCATATTGAAGAACCATTATTTGTTTATAATATTCATGAAAATACTATTTCAAAAAATTCAGATAAATCCATACAGGGATATCAATACATAATTAATAAGTTTAAAAATGAAATTATTGAATTATGTGGAGAAGAAATATTTACTAACCACTTGATAACTAATTCGGTAATGGCTCTAAATAGTAATGAGAATCAATTGGGTCGTGTAATTATTAAACAGATAC
>JAUXHY010000234.1 GCA_030621275.1 bacterium
TGATTATAAAACAAAAATATTCCCATCATTTTAAATTTAAATAGAAGTTATGTATAAAAGAATAATCACGTTCCTTGTAATATTTATCATTTTTTCTCAAATAAATGCACAAATATTCACTCAGGCTGATCCTTTTTATTTATTTGAACAAGAGAAAAAATCATTTACTGCTGATCAAAATAAATCTAAGAACTTTCTCTTTAGACCTTTTTTGAATCATACCGATACAACCTTATATGGGACATGGTCTGTTGGTTTCCGTACAGAATTATTTTTCAATGATAATGCCCCAAATCTTGAAAACACCTCTGACAGATGGATTGGAAAAGGTATATCTTTCTTCCAAGGATTGCGATTTGCTTACACAAACAAATTTTTGTCATTTAGTTTAGAACCATACTATTTCACAAACCAAAACAAAGACTATGCAGATTCTTGGCAAAACTATTTTTATACTTTCCTAGATTCAGTAAAAAAACCAGAACGTTTTGATCAACCTTGGCGTGAGGAAAAGTTTTCTAAATTAAACGATAATCGCCCACATGGTGACGAACCTTATCGTAAAACCGGTATTCGTGAAGCACAAGTATATTTACATTATAATGGTCTCGGAATTGGGTACTCCAATGCAAATATGTGGTGGGGATCAGGTTATCATTCAAGTCTCAACATGACAAATAATACAACTGGTTTTCCGCATCTAATGATCGGCACAATTCAAGAACAACGCATAAAGGATATCGGAATAAATTTCCGATATATCTTTGCCGACTCATTAAAACATAATGCCGCAAAACCATTTTTTACTGCAATAACATCGTCGATCACGTATTATTCAGAACCCATAATCACTCTTGGCTTTTCTCGATCATATTTGACAGGAGGTAATCGTGTTTCCGAAGATATAACACGCAAAGAGGCAATGTTAATTCCTTTTGAACCACTTTATCTTGAAGATAAGGTAGATAGTACAGGAAATCCATTAAGTGCGGTAGATATTTGGGATCAGACACTTGTCGGCTATATAACAGCAACCTTTCCAAAAGTTGGATTAGTAATATTCGTTGAATATGGCAGAAATGATTCTTCTTGGGATAAAGATGATTTTACTCGTCAGCCTGATCATTCTGCAGCAAGTGTAATCGGATTACGAAAATATGGATTTTTCGGTAATCCAAATTTAGTTGGCGGTATAGAATATGCTAATCTAATTAAAACCAAATATTGGAATGATAGAATGAGTGCCGATTGGTACGACCGTTGGAATTTTGACTATTGGAGTTATGATGGAAGACATTGGGGAGCACATAGCGGACCTGATTCCGATGATTTTTCTCTTTATTTTGGATACATGAGTGACAAGCTCACTATAATTCCATCTTTCAATTATGAACGGCATGGCATTATTGATAATAAAATACCAGAACGTGAATATGAGTATATAGCTCCTCCTCCTAATGATTGGTTGAAAATTTGGGGGAACGGACATTTTTGGCCCGAAGTAAAAAGAGAATTCCGTTTGGATGTAAAATATAAATATAAGAATTACTCATTTAATTTATACTTTGAACATGAAGTAATTGATGATGACCAATTCAGACAATATATTCGCGATGGCGCTCAATTTGCAAAATATTTTCAAAATCGATATTCAGGTGTTCTATGGCTTGGAGTAGAACGCACGTTTAGTAAAAGCGAATTATCTAAATTATTAAAAAGATATCTAAATAAAAATTAGTTACGTTATAATAATATTAACTATTATATGATCTATAATCCAACAAGTAGGAAATTCTACAATTGAATACTAAAGTTTTAATAACAGGTGGCGCAGGATTTATTGGGTCCAATCTTGTAAATCAATTATTAAAAAAGAATTACAATATAACAATTTTGGATAATCTCTCGGAACAAGTTCATGGTACAAATCCTGAGCGTACCTCATCTTTATATCTTTCAATTAAAGACAAAGTTAATTTTATATATGGTGATATAACAAATAAAGCAGATTGGGAAAAAGCTTTAAAAGATATAGAAGTAGTTGTTCACTTTGCAGCTGAAACAGGGACTGGACAATCTATGTATGAAATATCTAAATATTGTGAAGTTAATATTACAGGTACAGCTTTACTTTTAGATTATATAACTAATAAGAAACATCCAATTAAAAAAGTTATTGTTGCCTCTTCCAGGGCTGTGTATGGCGAAGGAAAATATTTTTGTAAAGAAGATGGCGTTGTTTTCCCAGAGAAACGAAACGAAGATGATTTATTAAAGGGAAATTACAACCCGGTTTGTCCTTATTGTTCTCAATTAGTAAGCATAATGCCAACTGATGAAGAATCAGAACTTCATCCATCATCAATTTACGGAATAACAAAACTTACCCAAGAAAAAATGTTATTTAACGTATTAAAACCACTCAACTTTCCGTTCACTATACTGCGATATCAAAACGTATATGGTCCTGGACAATCCTTATCAAATCCGTATACAGGTATTTTATCTATTTTTTCTACATTAATAAAGAGCAATAAGAAAATTAATGTATTTGAAGATGGTCTTGAAAGTCGAGATTTTGTTTATATTTCCGATGCGGTTGATGCTACAGTACTTGCAATTGAGAATGATGCAGCGAATTTCCAAATTTTTAATGTTGGCGCGGGGGAATCTATCACAGTGCTTGATGCAGTAAAACAATTAATGAAATTATACAATAAATCTGTCTCTTACTATATAAGTGGTAATTTTAGACTTGGTGATATTAGACACAACATGGCCGATTTAACAAAAATCAAAAAGATACTTGGTTATTCACCAAAATACTCGTTTAATAACGGAATAAAAAAATTTTCAGAATGGGTTAAAGAACAAAATTTAGCAAAGATCGATTATGAATATAGTTTAAATACAATGAAATCAAAAAAACTATTAAAATGACCGCAGTTTCAATTATTATTGTTACCTATAATTCTGAAAAAGAAATTGTTGAATGTTTAGACTCTGTTCTACCACAATTAGATGAGATTAAAAGTGAGTT
>JAUXHY010000103.1 GCA_030621275.1 bacterium
TATTCCATGAAAATGATCAATACACGACTGAACTAAATTTATCTATTCCAAGTCGTAAATTAAATGTTAAAGAATCGACTGATAACATCACCAAATCAATAGACCTTGCTGTTGCAAAAATGATTACCCGCGTAAAAAAAATAAAGGGTAAACAAAATAATCATCATTAAAAATTAGAAAATATTGAAAGCAATCATTCCTGTAGCCGGGTACGGTACCCGATTAAAGCCGCATACAGAGAGATATCAAAAAACTCTACTACCGATAGCCGGTAAACCTGCGTTAGATTTTATTCTGGAACCACTATTTGATACCGGTATCACCAATATTACCTTCATAGTTGGTCATTTAAAAGAGCAGGTCATTGAACATATGAAGAAATATGATGGTAAATTTTCTTTCGTTGAACAAAAAGAACGATTAGGACTGGGGCATGCAGTATTAACAGGGTTGGAAAATAATGATGATCCGGTTTTGATTCAACTTGGAGATACAATATTCGATATAGATTATAATGAGTTTTGTTCATCCACAAATAATGTAATAGGTATAATCGAAGTTGATGATCCCTCGCGTTTTGGTGTAGTAGAATTAAAAGATGATAAAGTAGCTAATTTTTATGAGAAACATCCAAATCCGCCGAGCAATTTGGCTATAAGCGGATTATATTATTTTACTAATGAACGAATATTAAAATCAGCAATTGAAGAATTAGTAAAACGTGATATAAAAACTAACAATGAATACCAAATAACTGATGCTCTACAAATAATGGTAAAACAGAGTGTAGATTTCAGTGTGTTTCCTACACCAAATTACTATGATGTTGGTGTTCCTGAATCATTTTTATATTCCAATCGGAAACTACTTACAACAAATCACAAAGATTTTCCATCATCAAAAATAATTGAACCCGTATTTGTAGGTAACAATTGTAATTTAGAAAATTCAATTATTGGTCCCTATGTTACAATAATGAATAATTGTGAGATTTATAATTCCAAAATAGAGGATAGTATAATTCTGGAAGATTCTAATATTGCTGACAAACAAATTATTGGTAAGATTGCTGCTAAAGATGGCAGTGAATTCTGCTAATCGCTACGATTTAATTTAATGTTCTGTATTTCCTTTTTTTGTAACTTTCGCGTTCGATAATTTAATTATAATGGAGAAGATATGAGTCGGTATTTATTTACATCAGAATCTGTTACAGAAGGTCATCCGGATAAAGTCTGTGATGCGATTTCTGATGCTATAGTAGACAATTTATTAGAGCAGGATAATGAATCACGTGTAGCGTGTGAGACATTAGCAACCAAAGGTTTAGTGGTTGTTAGTGGGGAGGTAAATACTACCGGATTTGCCGCAGTAGAAAAAATTGTAAAGGACACATTGTCAGAAATCGGTTATACCGATGTTGCCTATGGAATGGATGATGAATCTGTTACAGTTACATCAAGATTGCATCAGCAAAGTCCTGATATTGCGCAGGGAGTTGATACTGATAGTGGAAGAGAACAAGGTGCCGGCGACCAAGGATTAATGTTTGGATTCGCTTGTAAAGAAACTCCAGAATTAATGCCATTGCCAATTCAATTAGCGCAACGTTTAACGGAAAAATTGGCAAAAGAACGCAAGAATGGGAATATGCCCTGGTTAGGACCTGATGGTAAATCTCAAGTGACGGTTGAATATGAGAATGGAAAACCTATTGCTGTAAAAAATGCGGTTATCGCTACTCAGCATGATGACATGCTTGATAAATTTGGTGATGAGGAAAAAGAATTAAAATTTGTACAGAATGAAGTTATAAATAATATCATCAAACCGGTTTTGGATGCAAGTGGAATAAATTATGATGAATCATTCATAGTAAATGGTACAGGACGTTTTGTTATGGGGGGACCGGAAGCTGATACCGGATTGACGGGACGTAAAATTATTGTCGATACATACGGTGGTTATGCACCACATGGCGGCGGTGCTTTCTCCGGGAAAGATCCATCAAAGGTTGATAGATCAGCAACTTATATGGCGCGTTATGTTGCAAAAAATATTGTTGCTGCAGATTTAGCCGACAAATGTGAAATTCAATTATCATATAGTATCGGCGTTGCCGAACCAACATCAGTAGGTGCTAAAACATTTGGCACTGGTAAAGTTAGTGATGAAAAATTAACAGAAATCATTAAGGAAGTATTCCCATTAAAACCGGCTGAAATTATAGCTCATCTTGACCTTAAGAAACCGCGTTATCGTCAAACAGCTGCTTATGGGCATTTTGGTCGTGACAATAAACTATTTACTTGGGAAAACATTGATATGGTTGACCAATTAAAATCTTATTTATAATTAGGTAGAATTATGTCGGCACAACCATTAACTAGAAATCCAAATAAAAACATTTCAAAAAATATATCTGAAAAAGTAAGGAAAGAAATGACATCTATAGCTGAAAATTTACCAAATAAAATAGCCGATATTTCTTTGGCAGGTGCAGGGCGGAAGGCAATCGCTATTGCGGAAAAAGAAATGCCCGGATTAATGGCAATCCGCGAAAAATATGGGAAAGAGAAACCATTAAAAGATCTTCGGATTACCGGCTCATTACACATGACAATTGAAACAGCGATTTTAATTAAAACATTAAAGGAATTGGGAGCAGATGTGCGATGGGCAAGTTGTAATATTTTCTCTACTCAAGATCATGCTGCGGCAGCAATTGCTGATACTGGTACCCCCGTTTTTGCATGGAAAGGGGAGACTCTTAAGGAATACTGGTGGTGTACATTGCAAGCTTTAACTCACCCAGAGAATCAAGGTCCGCAGCTTATTGTTGATGATGGCGGCGATGCTACATTAATGGTTCACAAAGGATACGAATTAGAAGAGATTTATCAGAAAATCGGTTCGTTGCCGGAAATAACAACAAAAGTTCGTGAAGAACAGGTTATTGAGAAATTACTGCGTGAAGTGCACGGAAAAGATCCAATGCATTGGCATAAAGTTGCCAAGGATATTATCGGTGTTTCCGAGGAAACTACAACCGGTGTTAACCGATTACATCAAATGGCAAGAGATAAGAAATTATTGTTCGCTGCTTATAACGTTAATGATTCAGTTACAAAATCAAAATTTGATAACATTTATGGTTGTCGTGAATCACTTGCAGATGGATTGAAACGTGCTATGGACGTTATGATTGCAGGTAAAACAGTATTAGTATGCGGATTTGGCGATGTAGGTCGCGGTTGCGCGCAATCTATGCGGGGATATGGTGCTCGTGTATTAGTCACCGAAATTGACCCAATTTGTGCGTTACAAGCGGCAATGGAAGGGTTTGAAGTGGTTACTACCGAACAAGCTCTGCCGGAAGCTAATATTTACGTAACGGCAACCGGAAACCTCGGTGTGATAACAGTTGATCATATGCGTAAAATGAAGGATCAAGCCATTGTTTGTAACATTGGTCATTTTGATAATGAAATACAGGTCGATCCATTAAATGATGCCAAGGATATTGACCGTGAAACTATCAAACCACAAGTTGATAGATATACTTTCCCGGGTGGAAATCAAATTTTCATGTTAGCGGAAGGACGTTTAGTAAACTTAGGTTGTGCTACTGGTCATCCGAGTTTTGTAATGTCAAATTCATTCTCTAATCAAGTGTTAGCTCAAATAGCACTTGCTAAGGACAAGCCGGAAATTGATGTGTATATGTTACCGAAGATCCTTGATGAAGAAGTAGCCCGATTACATCTCGATAAATTAGGAGTTACATTAACAGAAATGACTGATGAACAAGCTGAATATATCGGAATTCCAAAAGACGGACCATATAAACCGGAACATTACAGATATTAATTTTTATTAATTATAATGTAGAAAAGCCCCCGTATTACGGGGGCTTTATTTTTCTACAATCATTTTCTCTAAACCTGCCCATTTGAAATTTGTATTATGGAAAAGTATATTTTTATTATCATTAAGATGACTTCTGCCAATTGATATTGAAATATGTTCCTCGAGATAATTTGTTTTGAACTTAATAACTTCTAGATGATCAACTTGTTTATCATCAGGGATGAGTATTTTTTCTAAACCGTCTATAGTTATTTTAGCCATATTATCAACATCTTTATCTCTACTTTTATTAATTACAAATATTAGTTTTAAACAAATTCTATCGGTATCTTTGAAGTGAGTAGGCTTATTTTTAACATATGGAGCAGTTTTAATTAATTCCTGAAACTTATTTTTAATATCACTTTTTATTTGACTCGACATTGGAGATATTCTGATTGGAAAATGCGTTAAACCTTCAATATCACAAATTTTACAATGAAATTGGAGAAAGTATTGATGTTTATCAAATTCATTTGCAAACCAATTCATTTTAGTAAATGTTTCAGATCGTAAATCAATAAATCCTACCTTTTCTTTGTTTAACCATCGTTGAAGTTGTCCCTCTTCATCATAAGTTAATTGTTTTGCATTCAAAGCTGTATCATTTGCTTTATTATAAAAATCAATAATTTTAGTAATTATCTGTTCTTTTGTAATATCATGAGTATTCGTTAATTCTAATATTTTACTATGCATAGTACTAGAATTATGTATTTTTATATTACTCATATCCAAAAATAATTATTTTTTCTATAATTTACCCAAATACTATGTGGCAGATAAATACTGCTGCCATTATACCAACAAAATCACCAATCAGTCCGGCAGCAACAGCATGACGACTCTTGCGGATTCCAACCGCACCAAAATACACTGCGATTACGTAAAATGTAATGAGAAAGTAGTCAGTTATTTGTACTTTGTTCAATAGATGATTAGATACAAAACAAACTATTATTAGTTATTTAAATTATAGATTATGTTCTCCATAATAGGATTGAATGGTCTTGATTATTTTACGTAATATTATAGCACGAACTATTGAATTTATAGAGTTAATTAAGGAGATACCATGTTAAGAAAATATGTAATACCACTAATAGTTTTATCGTTGTTTGCTCTGTTTAGTTGTGAAGAGTGTGAAGAATGTCCTACAATAACGGATAATAATCCGCCCTCAACTCCGGTAATCACAGCTTCAGCTACAACTGTAGAAAGTGGTGGGCAAGTGGATTTGACAGCAACATCAACCGATGAGGATGGTGATACAATCACCTATTTATGGGATGCTACCGGTGGAAGTTATAATACAACTTCCGGCAATACGGTTGTATGGACAGCACCGGATGTTGATAATGACCAGACATTTACAATTACAGTTGAAGTAAAGGATGATAATTGTGGTTCTGCCTCAGCAAGTGTAAATATCGCTGTAACAGCGACTGGAGGCGGTGGAAATGGAGAAGGTGTAATAATAGGTACTGCCGAAAATAATTGTTGGGAGCCATTTGGTGGTGCTGCAGCAGCTTATAAAAATACTCAAATATTATACCATGCTAATGAGATCGGAAAAGCCGGTACAATTAATGGTATTGCAACAATGGCAAGTACTTCATTGTCTAGAGATTTTACAAATTTAAGAATATCTCTTATAACAGTAAATAGAAATGCAAATGAAGCTAACACTGCCGCTAACTATGAGGGGCAAGCACCGACTTTAGTATATCAAACGGCTAAT
>JAUXHY010000052.1 GCA_030621275.1 bacterium
GCAGAACCTGCCACTAAAATATCAGCACCTGCTTCCTTTACAATCTTGGCATTTGATAGTTTTATACCGCCATCCACTTCTATTATTACTCGTTTTCGAATTCCTAATATTTTCAATGATTTATCTAATTTTTTAATCCGATCGGTTGACTCAGTAATATATTGTTGTCCACCAAAACCGGGTTCAACAGACATAATTAAAACCAAATCTATTTTTTCTAAATACGGATCTAAAACTTCTAAATGTGTTCCCGGTTTAATTGAGATACCGACTTGTTTATTGAATGATCGTATTTGTTCGATAATGATTAATGGATCATTAACAGCTTCAATATGAAAAGTAATATTATCTGCTCCTGCTTTTACAAATGGTTCAACAAGTTCTTCAGGATTTGTAACCATTAAATGCACATCTAAAAATAAGTCTGTTTTTGGTCTAATCGATTTTAAAACGACTGGACCAATAGTTAAATTTGGTACAAAATGTCCATCCATTACATCGATGTGTAAGTAATCTGCACCGGCGCTTTGGCATATCGCAATTGCGCTTTTTAAATCCGAAAAATCCGCTGATAATATTGATGGGGCTATTTTAATCATTATTCTTAGTTAAAGTTTTTTAACAAATCTTTTACGGCATCTTTATGAACAATAAAATTCATCATCTTCAATTTAATGTAATCTTCATGATAAAAATAGTAACCGGGATATGGTCCGGTATGACCACCACTTCCGGAATCTTTGATTAAAAACCACGTTCCGTCATCTCTATCTTGATATCCAACTACATGAAGGCCATGATCATCGGTCGTAGAGCGATTACTAAAACGAAACTGACGAGCATTTTCTTCTATATATTCTGAAGGTATATCAAAAGACGGGATCATAGCTACCTCATCGTGAGCACTAATGCCTGCTTCAGAGACATCACCTCCGATTCCAACAGTATATCCATTTTTTACTGCTTTTTTTAATGCAATCATGAAATCATCCAATGGTACATTATAATAATCACTGCTATGCCACCAATTATCAGGAACAACATATTCATCAATAGAATAATATTGGTTTTTCATAAGTGACAATATGTCAACATAATCATCAGGATTAACCTTCACTACCTTTTGTAAATAAGTGTGCGGAGTCATCTTTTTACCATTCACTTTAAAACTTGTTGGAGGTTCTCCCAAATAATGATTAAGAATCGATTTTATTGTCGATAAAACAACCGCTTCATTCCAATTACTTGTTGCTTTGATATGTTTCAAATATGTATTCATCTCTTTCCACATTTGACCATGATCATGTAATTGTTGTCCCTCTTTCAATCCTGAGTATATGTCATTTGGTACTACGCCATATTTCTTCCAAATTCTGAGTGTAGCATTTGGTAAAGATCCTTGTGAAAAACGTGAATCACCTCTTTCGCTTACATAGCGACGGGCTTTTTCAACCGCTTCCCAATATACAGTATACATTATTGATAGCTTCAATTCTTTGTTAGTTTGCCTATATATTTCAGACTCAAGAAATGATGTCAAACAATAACACCAACAAGTTCCTGTTAGCCCTTGGCTACTTGGTTCATTGTGCCAATATGAAGTGAAGTTTTCAGGATTATCAGGCAAGTCCATCCCTTCAAAATCCATTTTAAATCTTAGCTTAGGCTCTTTCTCGAGTGTTTTAAATTCCTCTGCCGACTTTTTCATCTCCTCACGGAATTCACTTTTACTTTCAATAAATTTTCCATGATGATGGTCAGTTTCTTGTGAAATAATAATACCCGTAAAAACACATCCAATTAGAACGAATAAAATAATGTTTTTAATCATGATGAAAAATCCTTTATAATTATTCAATAAATTACATAACAAAATTAAAAATTAACATGCCTATAAAAAATCAATATAAAAAATGTAATAATTGTAAACAAATAATACATGATATGACTATCACAAAATGTCCAAAGTGTGGTTTGGATAAATTTGGGATTGTAATAGAAATTGAAGATTCAATAAATATTAGTGATAGTTTAAGGGGTAAAATGAAAGATCCAAAATTTTCTAGTAAAAAAAATCCGAGAGTAGAATTTATTACAGGAACCGAGATGTGTTATGATAAAAATAAATTAGCTCAAAAGGAACGTTTGATTGATAAAAACAGAAATTTATATAAAGAAAAGATTATTGATAGAGAAACAGGTAAAACCACGTGTACAGAAGAACCATTAGATCAACATACTGGACACGGTTCGGATAAATATAAAAAGATAAAACGCTGCGATTGGCCCGGTTCTAACAAATTAATGATCAAATATCATGATGAAGAATGGGGTGTTCCTAATCATGATGACCGCAAATGGTTTGAATACATTACCCTAGATGCCTTCCAAGCCGGTTTGAGTTGGTCTATCGTTCTAAATAAACGTAAGAATTTCCGTAAAGCATTTGACAATTTTAATCCAAATATCATTTCAAAATATAATCAATTAAAAATTGATGAATTAATCCAAGATGCAGGAATAATCCGTAATAAACTAAAGATCAATGCTACTATTTCAAATGCTATAGCATTTTTAGATGTACAGAAAGAATTTGGTATTTTTGATAATTATATCTGGCGATTTGTAAATGGTAAACCAATTGTAAATAAATGGGAAACAACATCAGAAATACCGGCGAGTATATCTGAATCCGACATTCTAAGCAAAGATTTAAAATCGCGTGGATTTAAATTCGTCGGTACAACAATCTGCTACGCATTTATGCAGAGTGCCGGTATGGTTAATGACCATCTTATTACTTGTTTCCGTTACAAAGAATTACAATAATTTACTGTTACCACATTTGGAATAAAAAGGGGCTGTAATTACAGCCCCTTTTTCAATCACTTAAGAATAACTAATTTATTATATTCTACCCTTCTCAGCTAACCAGGACCATCCTGCAAGCCAATTAGATTGATCAAATGCTCCCTTAAATGAAGTCTGAACAAAAAATCCATCCACAGGTACTATATCCACATTCTGATATGCAGGTCCTCCTGCCACCGGGCGTGCGTCAATAATTCCACCTGTCTCGCGACCATTTAAATTCGCTAATTGTGGATCAACATCTAAAGAGGTTAAACCATAGTCATCTTTAAATTGACCGGAGTAACAATTATAAATAATACTATTGGGTGACCAATACAGATAATTTGGATAACCTGCTGCTTGAGCTGTTGCCCAATCACCTGTTACGGTTTCGCTGCCATTATCAGAATTACGGAAACCGTATTCTTTTCCTTCAACTACAATATAATTACCAAATTCTCCACCTAATCCTTCTCGCAATCTAAGTACTTGGTCATTATCGGCTGTAGCAGTTGCACTACCACTTCCAACCAATGTTACATTATACCAAACAGGATGTGAACGTGGTTGACTATCGAGATCACCATTGGTTTTATTATCCATTTCATGGGCTCTGTTTCCAGATTCTGATCCAACTACAGCAAACAAGAATTGCCCCCTGCCTTGATATCCTTCATCGACATCAAAAGCATCATCACCGACAAAAAGTACGTCACAATATTTAATATCTACTGTTCCGCCAAAAAATTCAAACCCATCATCAAGATTGAAAGCAACTTCACAATGTTCAATAATGGTACCTCGTCCAACACCACCTAAAGTTATACCGTTAATTTCATTATCTTGACCAATTGATCTGCCACCATACCAAACACGGATGTATCTAAGTATTCCGGAATTGTCATCGGCATCGTTACCACCATAGGGAACACCTTCTAATCCTTCTACAAAACCTTCACCACCGGCTGTAGAAATTGGTGCATTACCAAGTAATACTAATCCACCCCAATTTCCACGTGGATCTATGAGATCTGCTTCCGGTGTAACAGTTGTGAAGGTGATTGGTGCATTGGCATAGCCGTTTGCAATAATTTTTGCGCCGCGCTCAACAACCAATGCAGGGGCTAATCCTGCACCATCATCGGCACGTGAATACACTGTAGCACCGGGTTCGATTGTTAAAGTAACACCACCTTTTACAAATGTTTGCCCAGTTAACAGTAATGAATCGGCAGCATACCAAGTTATATCACTTGTAATATCACCTGTAATTTCAACAACATTATTAACGACAGTTATAACAAAGGACTTCTGATAACTTTCATCTTTAACATCCATTACTTCTACAGTAATGTTAAAAGTGGTTTGTATATCATTGTCTAAAGTTTGTGTGGACTTTAATACATCATCGAATAATGCAAAATTTCCGTTCGCATCATTAATTAATGTCCATGTGAATTCGTCATCACTGTCTTTATCTACAGCAGTAAAAGTTCCTACTTCGGTAAAAGCAGGTTGATTTTCTGCAATCGTTGCATTACTTAAATTAATATCTGTAGGAGGACTGTTCGTGTTATTAGTATCCTTCTCACAGCTAATTAAGATAAATATTATGGCGATTATTATAACAAATAGTGTTTGTTTTTTGAGCATTTATTCTCCTATTTATTTTATTTTATAAATTGTTATAGGCAATACCTATACTAATGGATCTGCCCGGTTTGTATGAATTTTTCACTTTAATTTCACCAGTTCCTTCATCTATTAAACCGAAGGTGATATCAGAATCGAGTATATTTTTCGCTTTTAGCGATATTTTAATCGGGCCAAATTTCTTTGAAGCGGTAAAATTTAAACTATGAAACGGGAATTCATATTCATCCCCTAAAACGCCAGTGCCGATTGCACTGATTTTTTTGCTAAAAGTATTATATGATACTGCGACACTATAATCATTAGCAAAATTTAGATCCACAACTGCATTTAACATAAAGTCAGATTGACCTTGCAATGGTCTTTTGGTATTAGAAGCGGCATTTCCATATACTGTACCATTATAAAGTGTTACTTCCGGATTTGATACAACTTCTGAACTTGCGAAGGTCGTATTAGCTGAAATGAAACCATTTCCAATATTTATTGGAATAAATGGAATTCTTTTACGAGCTTCTAATTCAATTCCATATGTTTGAGCACTCTTTGCATTTTGGAATGTTTTATAAGTCAAATCCGGAGTTATGATCAATGCAGTTTCAATTGGATTAGTAAATTCTTTGGCAAATAGTCCAATTGATAGTAATTCAGCAGCACTTGGATACCATTCTAAGCGCATATCATAACTATTTATTGATGATGTATTTAAGTATGGGTATCCAATTGCAACTTCGCCGTTATAGAATTCTTGATATGCTATCGGAGCTAATTCACGAAATTGGGGTCTCCCAAGTGTTTGCGAATATGCCATGCGTAATTTAATATCATTTGTTGTATCTAATATCAAATTAAGCGATGGTAAAATGTCTGTCTGATCTAACTTAGCATTCGCTGTATCACCATAAACAGTTGTTGCAGGTAGACCAGTTATCGGATTATATGTTTCTAAATCCATCACATAATCTTCATAACGAAGACCGCCCAAAATTCTGAGTGACTTAAACATATTTCTGCCACCAATCGATATTGGATAATCAACCAACACATATCCAGCATTTACATCTTCAGTTGCTTTGTAACCATTAAATGCATTCTTACTGGTTTCATCAACTAATATTAAGCCATGATGTAATTGACCATTTTTATCAATATAAAAAACATTTTCAGGATTAAAGGCGCTGCCAAACTCCTCATCTTCATTGGTCTCTAAAACATCTTTTGACCACGCTATACTTGAAGAATTTGTAATTGCTAATGAACGTTTTTCAAATTTTCTACCTTTTGACTGTAATCTAAATCCTGTTTTGAGCTTCATATTCATGCCATTTCGGCGAGCCAATTCCAATTTATAGTTGAAGTCAAAACTATTATTATTATCAATCCCATCGGTAAATTCACGATAAGCACCCTTACCACCCTGAATATCAAGAACATATACATTATAATTATCGCCATTTTCATTAATCCTAGTTTCAGCACTATAATTATGAGTTTTCATATCAGGTTCGTAACGATTTGAACGACCGACATTGTAATTCCACTCAATTAAATGATTATCTAATCCAGGTAAAATACTAATACCACTAAGGGTAATATTGTTAATTGATTTTTCGATATAATGTTGTTTAATAAATACACCTTCTTCAATATTTGGGGTATAACCAATAGAATAAGTTGTCCAATCACTTGAGCTATGTGTATAAAGGTTTTGGATTTTTATTTTATGTTTCTCATTATAATTCAATCCAAAACTTAAATTTCCACTGAGTGATGTTTTTAGATCAGTTCTTTCGTTATCACGATGAGTGTATGCACCGAGAGTTTCACCACCATTACCATTTTGGGATACATATGCCCATTGATTTGTTTCAAATTGACGGAACACTATATCGTTGGAAAAATTCAAATTGGCAAAATATCCAAGTTCCCATTTCTTAAAAGGTGTGTATTTATTACCGGAATAAACACCAAGATTCATTGGTTTATTTGGTGAAATATTTTTCATAGAAAAACCGTTATCGAACTGAGTCAATGCATTTCCTAAATAACTATACCATTGGACAACATTTATATTATCCGGTCTGTAAATTGCTGCGGTTGATAAAACTTGATCGCTAGCTAATTCACTAGGAAAAGAACGGGAACCATCGTCAAATCCAATAAAATCATTTGTGCTTCCATTGCTTTTTAGATAGTTATGATTCCCGTGTAGGTACGATTTGTCACTGAGGGAAAACTTAAATTGTAATATTTTTTTATCCGGATAAGCTTTTGTTTTAATATTTATGTTGCCCCCGGCAAAAGTACCAGGTAAATCCGGTGTATAAGTTTTTAGTGTTACAATACTTTCTAATAAAGCTGTTGGGAACATATCAAGAGGTACAACACTTTTATCCGGTTCAGGACTTGGAACCGGACCACCGTTTAATTCAGTAGTAATGTATCTATCAGCTAAGCCGCGCACTACAGCGTATTTCCCATCTTTAACAGAAACACCTGCCATTCTACACAACGCATCAGCTGCATTTGAATCACCTGTTTTCGCTAATTCTTCGGCACTAATAGAGCTCTGAAAATTATCAGATTTTTTCCGGCTATTTATTTCTCCTATTGCCCCTGATGTACCGCGTTTACCTGCCACTTTTACCGAATCAACTCTAACAACAGATGGACTCAATTCAATGTCTAATCTATTTGTAATTCCTTCGTCAACTTCTACGAGACTTACGATTTTATCCTCGTAACCTATATATCCAATTCTAATTGTATAAGTACCTTCAGGTATATTAGGAATATAAAAGGAACCATTTAGATCAGTTGCAGCACCAAAAGAAGTACCAACCAACATTACATTTGTACCAATTAAGACCTCATTATTCCTGCTATCGGTTACAAAACCGGAAAGGTTTCCCAATCCTTGTGCATAAATAAACGATATTGATGCAATAATAGTGGTTACTATAAACTTATTAAAATATTTCATCTTT
>JAUXHY010000078.1 GCA_030621275.1 bacterium
ACAAATCTTGATATATTACTAAATCACTCTGAAGGAGTTACCGTATTCATAAATGGAGATGCGATTCAAGATATTAGATCACAACAAACACCGGTTCGATTAATATTCTCTATTGAACCAAAATCCGTTACTATAAAACACTACTCAAAAGTAGGTTAGTTTTACCCACAAAATAATTTCTAACTCTACTCTCTAATAAATCAGAGATTATAAATATTTATAAAATAGTTATTGACAAAAGTGGTTTATCTGACTAATATTGTGGGTAATTGTGGGTAACATTCCCTATTATTACTGGTGAAATGGTGAAACAAACAACGCAAAACTCATTTTTTGGTCAATATTCCTACTCGATTGATACGAAAGGTCGAGTGAATATTCCTGCAAAATTTCGTCAAGTACTATCAAACGATAATAACAAAACATTTATTATTACACGTGGAGAGGAACGCTGCATTTGGGTCTATCCATTAGTAGTGTGGCAAGAAATTACGGAAAGATTAGGTAAACTATCAGCGGTTTCACCTAACAATCGCCACTTTATTCGAAAAACTACACGTTATGCATCACTTGTAGAGTATGATAAACAGGGACGTATCATGCTTACAAAACCCCTTATTGATTATGCTGGACTTAATAAGGATGTACACATTATTGGTGCATTAAATAAGCTAGAGATATGGAATCCGGAAACGCTTGATGAAGTAGATTCTGACGATACCAATATTGATGCTGTTACACTCCATGAGTTAGCAAAAGAAATAATATTATGACCTCCGGTGGCACAAACACCATTCTGGAGCATGAGCCGGTAATGGTTTCGGAAGTAATGTCCCATCTCATTACCAATCCAAGCGGAGTTTACATTGATGGAACAATTGGTTTAGGGGGACATTCTAAGAAAATTCTATCATCGCTAAATGAACGCGGTCATCTAATTGGAATAGATCGCGATGACGAAGCATTAGCTATTGCCCAAAAAAACCTAGCTCCTATTGGTACAAATTTTTCGTTATATAATCAATCTTATGCCGAAACCGATCTACTCATAAAAGAATACGGTATGCATACTGTAAGTGGTATTTTACTTGATTTAGGTTTATCATCTGCTCAATTAAACGATCAAAATCGTGGATTCACTTTTAACGGTGATGGTGCATTGGATATGCGATTTAATAAACAATCCGGTAAAACTGCCGAGCAAATTTTATCATCTGCAACCGAAGCAGAAATCGCAGATTTTATACATCTATATAGCGAAGAACGATACGCAAAGAAAATCGCATATAATATTAAGCGAGCTGAAAAAATGGCTACTGTGGACGATTTGAGAGAAGCCATAAGATTGTCAACACCACCGAATAAAAGAAACCGCACTTTTGCTCGCGTATTTCAGGCGATTAGAATTATAGTTAACGATGAATTAAATCAATTAGCATTTTTTTTAGATAATTTTATCAATTTGTTATGTGTAGGCGGAAGAATTGTAATTATTAGTTATCATTCTCTTGAGGATCGTCTAGTAAAACTTGCATTCAAAAAATTAAAAGTAGAAAACCATTTTTTAATATTGACAAAGAGACCTCTGATAGCCTCAGATGATGAAGTTACCGAAAATAGTCGCTCCAGGAGCGCAAAGCTTCGCGCAGGAGAACGAACAAACTAATGGTAAAACAAAAGGCAAAATTCAATCCTCGGAAACAAAGACAACTTCTACGCTCGATAATACCTTTTACTATAGTTATTGCTGCGATCTCAGGCTTAATTGCATATTTATGGATTTCTTCGGAAGTAGATGAAACATTAAATGAGCTTGAAATTCAACAAGCTGCAGTTGTTGAGCTTAATAACGACATCAACAATCTAAAGGATGATATTGAATATTTGCAACGCGTTGATGTACTAACTGCTCGCGCAATGAATGAATTGGGAATGGTTTTTACCGCACCGGAAACAATTGCAATTTATGTGGATGGATTAACTCTAGTTGAGGAATAATGACTAGAATTTATCAACAATATCAGCGTCGTATTTCACTTTTATCATTACTTGTAATTTTGGCATGGGGTGGTCTAGGTTTTCGACTATTTAGTATTCAAGTAACAAATGGTGAAAAATATTACAAACAAGGTCAAACAAAAGAAATTTTATCTGCATTAAGAGGTAACATTTTCGATGTAAATGGTACACCGTTAACGCGGAATATCATTCATTATACTATTGCAGTTGACCCTTCAAAGGTTCAAAACAAACAAAACGTTGCGAAAAAACTCTCAAAAATTACTGGCAAGCCAACTAATTATTATATTAAAAAACTCGAAAGTAGGAATAATTTTGCTTATCTCGAACGAAATCTCCAGAAAAAATATGCACAACCAATAATAGATAAAAATATTGATGGAATTATAATTAACCGACTTGCTCATCGTTCATATCCTCAAGATAATATTGGCGGACAATTAATTGGTTTTACAAATGTTGATGATACCGGTTTGGCAGGCATAGAATATGTTTATGATAAACAGCTCTCCGGCATTGATGGTTGGATAATAAAACAGCGTAGTGGTTTGGGAAATATAAATTTAAATAATAACTATCCTAAACAAAACCCTATTGACGGAGCTGATATTCTTCTTACACTAAATATTGAATATCAATCTGTTTTACAAGAAGAATTACTTAAACAGCTAAATCAAACCGATGCAATAAGTGCATCCGGTGTGATAATTGATCCACAAACAGGTGCTATACTTGCAATGGCTTCTGTGCCAGATTTTAATCCCAATCAACCTAATAAATGCGCAACAGAAAATCAAAAAAATCGTGCTTTTACAGATCAATTTGAACCTGGATCAACATTTAAAATTGTAGCCGCAACAGCGGCAATTGATCAGAATTTAGTAAGAATAGAAGATGAGTTTGATTGTGAGAATGGAACATTTCAATATAAATCGGTGACTATTAATGATTACAAACCGCACGAGGTACTGACTTTTGGGGAGATTATTAAACGATCAAGCAATATTGGGATAATAAAAGTTGCATCACAAATCGGAGATAAATCTCTATACAATTATGCACAAGATTATGGATTCGGGACACCCACAAATGTTGGATTAAATGCTGAATCAAGTGGAACACTTCGCAAATTAAGTGAATGGAGTCCAATTTCATTAGCTGAAATTTCAATGGGACATGAAATTGGAATAACTGCATTACAATTAGCGATGGCATATGGTGCAGTAGCAAACGGTGGAATATTACTAAAACCATATATAATAAATGATATCAATACAATAGATGGTGTATCAATATATTCTGAAGAACCTAAAGTCATTCGAAAAATTGCTAACAACAATGTAATGACACAATTATCACGATTATTAGTGAATGCAGTTGAAACTGGTACAGGAATCGAAGCGAATATATCCGGCTGGCAAGTTGCCGGTAAAACAGGGACAGCGCAAAAATTTGTTGATGGAGTATATTCCCATACTAAATTTATTTCTAATTTTGTTGGATACTTACCTGCAAGCAATCCGCAATTATTGTGTGTCATTACTCTTGATGAACCCAAATTAGGATATCATTGGGGTGGAACTGGAGCAGCTCCTGTATTTAAACGGGTTATGGAACGTATTATTAATCTTGATGATTCTATTCAAATGCCAATTATAATCATTAAGGACTCATCGAATCGAGCACCAATTTTAGTTGAAAAAAAAATTCACAAATCAAATATAACACATAAAAAAGAACCTATTCTGCTTTCATCGTTTGCTGTTGAGTCTGAGTCTACTCCAAAATCTAAAAACCTACAAAAGAATAAAACAAAAACAGTAATCCCAAACGTGAAAGGTATGAGTTTAAAAAAGGCAATCAATACTCTTCAAAATTCAGGATTGGAGATGAAATTTGCCGGTTCTGGAACTGTTGTGTGGCAGTCACCTAAACCCGGGACAGTATCTATTACAGGAACAATTTGTTCAATTGGATTAGAATAAAATGTTGCTAAATAAAATAATTAAGCAGGTTATTTCTAATGACGAACATATTCCAAATATTGAGGTCAATGGATTATCTTTAGATTCGAGAACGATTGAAAAAGGTAATCTATTTGTAGCAATTCCCGGAACTGATCTTGATGGCCATGATTATATTCAACAAGCTGTTAAAAATGGTGCCGCCGCTGTTATTACTAACGGAAGAGATATTGGTCCACTTCCCATTCCACAAATCAAAGTAGCAAATCCACGCAGAGCTGCTTCGATAATTGCGGCAGATTATTATGGACATCCTACTCGTGAGTTAACTATTATCGGAATAACAGGTACCAACGGAAAAACTACTACTGCATCATTAATTTATTCAATTTTTTCAACAGCTAGTATTAAAATTGCCCAAATGGGTACATTTGGTTTAGTTGCCGAAGGATTCGTAACTAAAAGAAATTTAACTACCGCTGATCCAATCAACTTACATAGACAATTTTCCGAATTGTTAAAAAACAATTTCAGTCACGTTGTGATGGAAGTATCATCACACGCGCTGGATCAATACCGAGTGGCCGATATCTATTTTGATTATGGAGTTTTCACAAATCTAACTCAGGAACATTTGGATTATCATAAAACTATTGAAAATTATTTTCATGCTAAATCAAAATTATTCAAGATGTTACCTCTTGCAAGTACAGCAATATTGAACATCGATGATCATTATGGTAAAATACTTGAAGATGAGTGCAACGTACCTGTTATCGCGATATCTCAAAAACAACAAAGAGACGTTTATTTTAAATCACATCATATTTCTTTGAATGGAATAGAAGGCATCATTCAAGTTGCTAATCAACAATACAACGTTAAATCATCGTTGATAGGAAAATTTAATTTAGATAATATTTTAGCAGCTGTTGCAGTTGCCCATTCTGCAAATATCGCAAAAAGCGACATTGTCAACGGCATTGCAGCTTGTAAAAATGTTCCAGGGAGAATGGAATCTTTTATTACACATAGAGGTGGATTAGTAATAATTGATTATGCTCATACTCCTGATGCTTACGAAAAAGTATTAAGCACTATTCGCGAACTCTCCTCCGAAAATTCAAAGATTACATTAATTTTTGGTGCGGGTGGTAACCGTGACGAAACAAAACGGCCGGTGATGGGTTCTATTGCTGAGGAATATGCTGACAAATGCTTTATTACACCCGACAATCCCAGACATGAAAATATTGATGATATTAATAAACAAATTATTAGCGGTTTCAAAAACAACAATTATGAAGTTTTTGAAGAACGTGGAGATGCTGTCTATAAAGGCTTAGAAACATTACAAAATAATGATGTTTTGGTGATATTAGGCAAAGGTCGTGAAGAATACCAGATTGTGAATGATGAAAAACTATATTATTCAGACATAGAAATCATAGAGGAATTTACAAAATGAGAATTACTCTGCCTCATCCAAAACGATTCTCTAGAGTATTTAAGGCGGTTACAAATTCATCATTTGCAAATACTATAGCCGGCATTAGCACAGACAGTAGAGAGTGTATTGACGACGATTTATATATTGCGATTAAAGGTGAAAATGTAGATGGCCATGAATTTATCGAAGATGCGCAAAGCAATGGAGCAACTGCTGCCTTAGTCAATGAATCCAATAAAAATATTAACGCTATTCAACAAATTGTTGTAGAAGATCCCGTAAAAACTATTAGTCTGGTTGCTAATGCCTGGCGGAAAAAATTTAATATACCTGTTATCGGAATAACAGGTTCAAATGGAAAAACTACAACCAAAGATTTAATGAAACATTTTCTTGAGTCAAAATATAGTGTTCATTGTACTAAAGGTAATTTTAATACTTCTGTTGGTGTACCATTAACTCTGCTGCAATTGCAAGGAAAACATAACTTCAGTATCATTGAAATGGGTGCAAATCAACCCGATGACATAAAAACACTTTGCCAAATCGTTGAACCTACGGATGGTCTGATTACAAACGTTGCACCGGCTCATCTGGAAGGTTTTGGATCCATTGAAATGGTTGCACAGGAAAAATCTGAATTATTTACTTATTTAACAAATGGTACAGCTTATATAAATATTTCTGATGAATGGACCAGTGCTTTTACTATACAGGCCGAATCAAAAACTTATGGTTTTTCCGCTGGATGTGATTTTAGTGCAGATTATCGTCGAGAATCAGATGGTAATATTATATTAATAGTAAATACGAATGAAATTAATACAAATTCACAAAACATCGTTTTTGCGAAAAATATACTAGCCGCATCTGCTGTGGCAAATTCAGTTGGTATTGACTGGAATACGATTCAGGATAGAGTTTTATCATTTACACCAACTTATGGCCGAAGTGTTATTTCCAAGTATGATAAAATAACTGTAATCGATGATACTTATAACGCAAATTACAATTCCACGTTAGCTGCAATTGAACACTTAGCTCTATATCCAACTAAAGGACGACGAATATTTATTTTTGG
>JAUXHY010000231.1 GCA_030621275.1 bacterium
TCCGTTTAATTTAAAGATAATTGAGATTTTACTCAATCAAAGTCCTGATGATCGTGAAATGCTTCTAACTGCATTATCAAGTTTTACAATGTACTCCTATGGTTTTATTATGGAAGACGCAGAAAAATTAGTGCTTGAGAATTATTCTGCCGGAAATGAAGTTTATGATCGTGCGAATAAACTATTCAAGCGAGCTTTGTGGTACGGTGTACACGGAATGGAATTAAAGTATCCTGAGTTTACAGATTGGTGGGAGAAGCGCGAAATTGATAAGAATCCATTTGTGGAAGAAGATATCCCCTATCTTTATTGGATTTCCGCTGCTTTAGGTGGTTTAATATCATCTAGTCAAGGAAACCCAATCTATGTGGTTGATCTACCAAAAGTTGGTTGGTTGCTTGAGAAAAGTATGGAACTCGATGAATCATGGAATAATGGAGCTCTGTATAGTGCGATGATATCATTTACTATGAGTCGACCTGATGCAGTAGTTAATAGAGAACAAGTAGCGCGTAATTATTTTGACAAAGCTGTTCTATTTTCCTCGGGAGAAGATTGTAGTGTATATGTAAGATTTGCTGAATCAGTTTGTATCAAAAATCAAAATAAAGATAAATTTATTAAAAACCTTAATTATGTTTTAAACTTTAATGTAGAAAGTGCTAAGGAGTTACAATTGACAAATACTATGGCACAATCTCGCGCAAAGTGGCTAATGGGTCGAATTGATGAATTATTTTACTATTAGGGAAATGAAGTATGTATAAAAATTTTATAAAGATTATTTTAATATTTTTATTTGCCTCACAATTGATGGGCAAAAAGATAATAATAAAAATGGCAACTCTTGCGCCTGAAGGAACCGAATGGCATGGTATGCTTGTAGAAATGGGTCAAAAGTGGAAAGAGGCTACCGATGGAACAGTGGAGTTGAGAATATATCCCGGAGGAGTTGTAGGTGATGAACGTGATATGATTCGGAAAATTCGAATTGGACAAATTCATGCCGCAGCTGTAACCACAGAAGGACTATCAGAACTTAATCCAGATATTTATTCGCTAATAATTCCTATGCTATTTGATGATTGGGATGATGTGGATTGGATAAGAGAGAGATTGGAAGATGATTTAATTGCGGGAATAGAAAAAAGTGGATTTAAATTACTTACCTGGACGGATGTCGGTTGGGTACATTGGTTTACAAAAGATCCAATGATACTTCCTGAAGATTTAAAAGGTATGAAAATATTCAATTGGGCAGGTGAATTCCGAACATTGCAATTGTGGAAACAGGGAGGATTTAATGCTGTTCAATTAGCATCAATAGATATATTATCAGGTCTCCAAACCGGATTAATTAATGCTATCGGAACAAATCCGATGGTATCTTTAGCAAGCCAATGGTTTGGACTGGCAAATCACATGTTAGATATGCGATGGGGTTTATTAACCGGCGGTATTGTTATCGATAAAAGAATTTGGGAAAAAATTGATCCTAAATATCATGAAAAAATGTTGGAGATTATAGCAGAAATAGATCAAGAGCAGAGAGAAACAGGAAGATACAAGGATGAAGAATCTATTGAAGTAATGAAACAATATGGTCTCAAGGTGAATGAATTAACTGAAAAAGAATTGCAATATTGGAAAGAATATGTGAAAGAATGGTATCCTGATATACGTGGTTCTTATGTACCTGCCGAAATATTTGATAAAGTTGTTGCATTAAAAGAAGAAAAAGATTTGTTAGATTCAAAAATCAAGAGTGACAGAAATTAAGGATAAAAAAATATTACTGAGGTGGTTGGAGCAGGGCGAATCAATTATCGCCCTGTTTGTTTTTGCCGGAATCGTACTAGTACCTGCTCTTGAAGCTCTGACTCGTCTATTTAATATTTCGATTATTCCCGGTGCTCCAATTTGGACACAACATTTAACCCTGTGGGTCGCATTTATAGGTGCTATGATAGCATCACAGAATAATAAATTATTATCCCTTACGAGTAAACCATTATTTAGTCACGACCGTTCATACAATATTGGAAAATTTATTGCACGAGTTGCATCTGTTATTATTGTCATTTCGTTAATGATTGCAAGTATAGAATTAATAAAAGTAGAGTTTCAATATCCAGTACATGTCGTTCCTGGAATACCACGATGGGTAGCGCAGATAATTATGCCAATTGGTCTTGCAGTTATCGCTATTCAACTATTGTATTTGAGTAGTAATTCAAAGTTTTATCGCGGTGTTATGCTTATAGTAACACTTTTTTGGTTTGTAATAAGTTACGCAGGATTCCTACAGGAATTAGGATGGGTTGTATGGATATTTGGTACTCTAATCCTTGTTTCTATGGTATATGGAATGCCAATTTTTATAGGGTTGGGAGGAATTGCAGTATTACTCTTTTGGAAGGATTTTACACCAATTACTGCTATTCCTGCTGAGACTTATCGTATTGTAGTTTCTCCTTCTTTACCGACTATTCCACTTTTTACTCTAGCAGGTTTTGTGTTAGCTGAAAGTGGAGCTTCTCGCAGAATGATGTCTTTTTTCCAATCTGCATTTTCTTGGATTCCGGGCGGTACACCGATAATCGTTGTGATTTTAAGCGGATTTTTTACAGCAATGACTGGTGGATCGGGCGTTACGATTTTGGCGCTGGGTGGTCTTTTATATCCAATGCTAAGGAAAGAAGGATATTCAGAGATGTTTTCGTTAGGATTAATAACTGTAGCCGGTTCATTAGGTTTGTTATTCCCACCAAGTTTACCATTAATTATTTATAGCGTTTCTGCGGGTGTATCTGTGAAGGATGCGTTTATTGCAGGATTTCTACCCGGCATATTACTCATTGTTTTAATTGGTATTTGGGCTGTTTATCAAGGTAAAGTACAAAAAATAGAACGGATACCTTTTAATTGGAAAAAAGTATTGTCTTCAACAAAGGAATCGATTTGGGAAATATTAATACCAATCTTTATACTATTGGGTATATTTACCGGTTATATGACATTAGTTGAAACAGCAGCTGCATTAGTGATTTAAGTGCTTATAATTGAAATATAC
>JAUXHY010000024.1 GCA_030621275.1 bacterium
AGACGCAGCATGCTGCGTCTCTACACGGAATTCACTCCTCTATCCTGCGGATATCTCCCCTTAAGGGGAGACAAAATACCTTACAAAATATTATAAAGCATTCTTATAAAAATCTAACACCTTATCCCAAAACTCGGGATGATGATTACAATCGGAATGCCCCTTACCTTCTACTTTCCATAATTTAACTTTATCAGGATTACCGGCCTTGTATAATTCATCGGCTTGTTCAAGTGGTACAGTGGCATCATTAATCCCATGGATGAGGAATATGCTGGCATCAGTTTTCATTATATTATTCGATGGTGCAATATCGTCAAATTTTGCTCCAATGCGAAACTCCATATATTTAAAAATGAGCCATACGAATGGATAGTAGGGTATTTTACATTTTTTAAATTCAATTTCCATTACTTTTGTGGGACGTGCAAAGGCACCTCCTGTAACAACTGCTTTTATCCTTTTATCTACGGCAGCCGCATAAATTGATGCAGCACCACCGATTGATAATCCTAATACGCCAATTCTGTTTGTATCAACATTTGGGAGTTTTTCAGATAAATCAATAGCTGCCCTGATATCTTCCATAAACTTTACCATAGATGAAAATTTATCATCATCACTTTTACCATGGCAACGGGAATCAAATGCCAATAAATTATATCCTGCAGGATGGAGTTTCTTAATAAATGACATCACCCTATCCACATTGCGTGACCAACCATGAATTAGAATTATAATTGGTTTCTTCTCATTATTCTGATTTTCTGCCGGAACCCACCACCCGTACAAATTTTTATCATTTCTTGTTGGAATTGTTATTTCTTCAAAATCAAATTCGTACTTAGCAGGAGTGTATTTATTTGGCTCTTTTTTAAATTTATAGGAATGTGAGGCAATAAATAATGAGAGACCAACGATAATAATAATAAATGTAATTATTAATAATATCATTTGCTTTAGTTGATTAAATAATCCGCTAATATTTGTTTTCCTTGGCTTTCAAAATAATAATATTCAGTTATTCCAATTCCCTTATCAAAAGTTATTTGCAAGTCGGGAAAATCAAGCCAAGTATCATTTGGTATATAGCCAAATGTTATTGAATTTTGTTTTTTGGATATCACAATTACCCTATAATCCTCAAAATCCAAATTATAAATATCACCTTCGTTTAATGAAAAATCAGCTAAAATATAATCACTTCCTATCCACTCCATATAAAATGGTAGAGTAGAGTACAATTTTTTTCCGCTATAATAGAAAAAACCATCACTTAAAACTTTTCCATTCCTGTCACTCCTTTCCAATTTATATTTTTCTATACCTGAATCATTGATTTTATCAACAATTTCCCATCTCTCGAAAGAACCGCTACTCTGATAATTTGAATAACTCCAAGTATTTCCGACCTCTAAAGGAAAGAATTCTTCCGAAAACTGAAATCCGCAATAATCATCGCAGCTAATTATTAAAAATATAATAAATATGCAACTAAATATGATTTTAACATTTCTTAACATGTCGTATGTATCAATGCCCCCACTTTTTTGGTATTTGATAATTCGTTATAAAGTTTTACAACTTCTTTTGTCTTTAGAACATAAACTGTAAAACCGTTTGATTTTAATTCTTCTACAATTTCTTTTTGCACCTTTAATCTACCCCAAACACCTCTTGATAAAATTACGGTTTCAGCACCATTGTCTAGTAACTCCTGAACATCGGAATATTGAATCCCAGGAGAATGTTCAGTTCCTGTTTCCCGCCAATTCCATTCTCTGCACCCACTGGGGAATAATTTTACGTCTTTGAATTCTTGATTTCCATCAATTTCAATTTTACCCCAAGATAACTTGGTTATTTTTGGTGAAATTGATTGCATAGATTTAAACTATTCAGTTACAACAGGTTCTTTAGTTGATAATAACTTTGGTATGTCTAAGTAAAAATTTAATCCGGCAGTAAATACATTTGCTCCATCGGAAAAATCATCCACGTAAAATCGACCAAATTCAATAACCGGTTTCACATATTCTATTGCATTGACTTCGAACCCAATGATGTGAGCTTTTTGAAGCATATCAAAATCTTCTTCCCATGCCCAACTAGGGAGCCATTTTATTTCATCAGAGGCATGCTCAAATCTGAACGAATAATAGGGAGTAACAAATTCTGTCGGGAAACCTATAGTTAAATACAAACTGTTGATGAATAATTTGTCTTCTTCATCATCATCGGCAATTAAATCCCCAAAACCGTATCCCAATGCTAATTGCGGCAAATAATTTTCATTTTTAGTATTAGATAACTGAAATTTTGTGTCAACCCAGTATGTATCCATTCCATCATAATCAAAATCACCATAATCGGAATTATCAAAAGTGCGGATTAATCCGATATCCATAAATGGAAGCAAACCGGCGCGTACGTCTACTGTCATCAATTTACCAGGTTCATCATCAGAATCGGCATTCGCACCTTTTAAATGCAAATATCCAATATTTCCTGAGAATTGTCCCGGTTTTAAAGTTGCAGGTCCGCGATGAGTTGTTGCATAACAACCAAATAGAAAAAACAAAGTGAATACAAGTAGCAATGATTTATTAACAATTGGAATATATTTCATTTTTTATCCTCGGTTTGTTATTTAAAAATTAGGAAGTGTTATGGTTGATGCCAATATATAAAAATACTACTAATAAAAAACAATCCACCACAATTTCACATTATGATAGTTTGACAATCTGTGGAAATTACTTGAAAGTAATCACGATAATTTACCAATTTTATTATAGAACAAGTAACGAACCTATCCGTACTGTAATCAATCTTAATATTAGGATACTATGTACACTACATCATGTTCGCGTACACGTTCATTTACCTTTATCCCAATACTATCGCCTTTTTTTGCTACTTCAACTGTTTGTAAATCAATTTGCATTGATTTGATCATTTGTGTAAAATCAGTCGTATGACCTTTTATACGAATAGTATTACCGGTTTCTAACTTTCCTTTTTTAACCTCAATTCCAGCGACAGAAATTTTTCCGAAGTAATGTGAAATCACACCTATTTTCTTTTCGCTCATGATAAAACTCCAGTTTTGGTTAATTGTACAACAAATTAGTCGAAATAACTTATAATTTCAAGTTAATTATATTATTTAAAATTCTTAGGTTACACCTCCAACCGATGCATTATCAATATAGAAATAACTATTTAAATCACTTGTTGCTCTAATATCGGTATTAATAATTTGAATATTAACTCAACTCAGTGGCTGTTGAGTCTTTCCATCAATTACATCACTCCTTATTGTTCCCTTCCCCTTTTTCATCTTCTTCCTGTTTTTCTTCTTTAATATGGCGTACCAATTCAACAGCACGGCGTTTATCTTCATTCATCCAGTCGGAAAGCATTTTGTCAGCCATAAATTGTGTATTAAGTGATACTGATTTTTTATCAATCCAAAATCTTTTAACAACCCAACCGACATATGCAAAAATCAATAATAATAAAAACACTACAAGTAGAAATTCAAAATTCATCTAAGTTGGCCATTTTTTTATTATAAACATTATGCCATAATTACAGAGACTGCAAATAACCACTGAGCAGTAAAATAATTTGTTAAGATAATCAGTTCGGCACTAATGAATGGTTTTCTAAATTTATTCAGCGCCAAAACTGCATCTGAAATCATAAATAACACAGCTCCAATTGCTGCTAGGATAGTTCCTGATGTTGGTATATAATTTAATCTTTCCATAGCCATCCAACCCATGATCACTATTATAATTATATAGATGGTAATTGGAATATTCATTTTACCGGAATATGGCAATATATTGCGTAAATATAGAACTCCAACTATAGCAATCGGGAAAAATATCCATGATGTAAAATGAACACTGCTTGATACAGTAAAGGCAGTTATATAGCAAATATGTCCAATTAAAAACGCAATGAGACCTTTTTTGAAATGTTGTTCAGGATAAATTAGAAACATATCTCCAAAAAGTGAAAAAAGTAATCCTAATACAATAAATATTTTATATTGTATTTCTATTGCCGGAAATATTATCGCAATAAGAATAATTAAAATCATCGTTAATGGTTTAAATATTAATAGTTGGTTGTGTGACTTTATATATTTTGCACGAATACAAAATATTGCTGATAATAGTATAAGTATTGAGAGTAAATAAATCATCGCATCCTATTTTTCGTTTATTTCGTTTGCTTCGTTGTGAATCATCACCAAATCTTCGATATAAAAAATAATACTGTTGCTGACATCAAAAACATTTTCCAACCGGCACGCATATAATCTTTGGATTTAACTAATCCGCTAGAATGGATTATCATACAAGTTGGTGATGCTACCACCGTCAAATATGCAAATGCTGAAGCAATCGCTGTTGAGAATCCAATGATTATTGGATCACCACCCATATTTAATACGATTGGACCAATTACAGCTACAGTTGCAGCATTACTTAGTAAATTTGTTAAAATACCGGTTAGAAATACTGATATAAACCATCGCAGTATATCAATATTGGGAGTGATTCTTTCAAGAGTTGAAATCGCATTTTCCGCAATCCAAAGAGCTGCACCTGTATCCTTCATCTGCAATCCCATTGAAATTGCTGCACCAAAAAGTAAAATTACACCCCAGTTTGTATTACGATTCAAGTCGTCCCAATGGATCAATCCAAATACTAAATAAAGTACAACCCCAATTAGAGCAACAACTCCTAATCCAATTTTTGGACTGAGAAAAACCCACCCTAAAAACACTAAAATAAAAATAAATATTGCCGACATTTCACGCCCGGTCATTTTGCCGCTTTTGGCTACTTCCAATTTTAACTTTCTAATTGCAGTGTCCATTAATTTATGTTTAGGCCTGAACGTAAACCATAGGATTGCTGTCGCTAATGGTATTTCTATCAACAACATTGGGTAAGCATAGCTCATCCATTTCAAATATGTTATATTGGCTATGCCGAACTCCCGCCAATAATCTAACATGATTACATTTCTTCCGCCTCCGGACGGCGTGCCGATGGAACCCATCGCACTGCCATAAGCAATTGAGAATAATAACAAGGGTGTAAGTCGCTTTAACTGTTTGGGATCAGCGTTGGTAAATCGCAACAGAGTTAAACCGACCGGTAACATCATTGCAGTTACAGTATGTTCACCTATAAATGACGATAGTATTGCTGATATTCCTATAAATCCAAAGACGATTTTCCAAGTTTTATTACCGGTCAAACGGATGATTCCCAACGCCAAACGCTTATCCAAACCCTGACTGATAATTGCAACTGCCAACATTAGCGAACCCATAATAAAAAAAACGGCATCGCTGAAAAATGATTTTGCCGCTTCATTTGGCGATGCTATACTAAATAATACTTCCAAAATCAGCACGATGAAGGCAATCGCGGGCAGCGGAATTGGCTCAAATATAATCAAGAAAATTGCGATTACAACAATCACTAAAATGTAATGTCCTTCCGCAGTAAGTCCTTCGGGAGTTGGCATAAGATAGAACAATGCACCGACAATTGTCGCAATTATCAACCATCGCTTTTGCGATAACCAAAATATAGCTGAGTTTAGTATTTTTGTATTTTGCAAACTAACGTTATTATTAATTTATAATTGCCCAATAGGTATTTGCGTAAATTATTAATAGAATAATTGAAATTAATCCAATCTTCCATCCTGCCTTAAGAAAATCCCTTGCTTTAACCAAACCGCTTGCGTAAATAATTGTGCAAGCCGGCGCGGCAACTGCTGTAAAATATCCGAATGCGGATGAAATTGCCATCACTAAACCAATATGCGTTGAATCACCTGGTAAGTTAAGAGTAATAGGACCAAGTACAGCTACCGTTGCCGAACTTGATAGGACATTTGCCAAAAATGTTGTTAGCAATATTACTAAACCATCGGTAAAGATCGGTACGGAAGTCATCAACTCACCGCCAAATTTTATTACATTATTCGCTAACCATTCAGCAGCACCAGTATGGTTTATCTGCGCACCCATCGAAATTGTGGCTCCGAATAGCAAAATCACTCCCCAATTAACGTGCTTATGCAGATCATCCCAAGTTACGCAACCAGTGATTAAATACATAACCACACCGGTCAGCGCAATTATGCCTAAACCAACTGTTTCTGATAAAAACACCCAACCAAGGAATACCATAAAAAATATTATGAGTGCAGTAATTTGTTTGGTGGTAATTTGATTAGAGTTGGCAACTTTTGTTTTTAAACGGCGGATTCCTGTGTCTAATACCGTTTTTTCCGGTGGAAAGTTTTTCCATAATATCCACGATAAAATTGGAATTTGAATTAATATTAACGGATATGCAAATTTCATCCATTCCAAATATGAAATTTGCGGCATTCCGAATTCCTGCCAATAATGTATTAAAATTACATTCCTGCCACCGCCGGAAGGCGTTCCAACCGAACCAATTAAACTTCCATAAGCAATTGAAAATAATAAATAAGCGGATAACCGCCTTACTTTCTTCCGATCCTTTGATGTATATTTAATTAATGTTAGTGCAATTGGCAGCATAATTGCGGCAACGGTATGTTCACCTACAAAAGAAGCCAATACTGCTGAAATCGCCGCAAACCCAAAGGCAACCCGATGCGTTTTGTTGCCGGTTAGTTTAATAATTCCAAGCGCAATGCGCTTATCCCATCCCTGACGTACAATTGCAACCGCTAACATCAGCGAACCCATAATGAAGAAAACCGCATCATTCATAAATGATCTAGCTATGCTATTGGCATCGCCAATTCCAAAATATACTTCTAATATTATTATTATAAATGCTATTCCCGGCAGCGGTAACGATTCAGTTATTATCAATGTAAGTGCAATAATTACTATAATTAATATCCGATATCCGGAAAGCGATAATCCCGACGGAGTCGGTAATAAAAATAGGGCTAACGCTACTATAAACGCAAAAAGCAACCATCGCTTTTGCGTTAACCAATAAATCGTTGAGTTAAGTAGTTGGGGATATTGCAAAACTACTTAACTATTAAAACCGGGCTGTTGCATTGATTTATAACTTTTAACGGTTTGCTGCCCTTAAAAAATTTGACTATTGGATTCAAATGCGACACACCCATCACAATCAAGTGTTTTGCCGTCGCAGTTTTTATAACCTCACTCACCGGATCGCCGACTTTCAATATACTTACCGGTTTAATTCCGACTTTCTCAAATGCGCGCAACGCTTTTTTGTGTGCTCCCATATAACCTTTGCCAAAAGATTCGCGTTTCGAAACCGTTAACACATCAACCGGCATCTTAAAAGCTTTCGCCACTTGTGAACCATATACAAGCGCTTTTGCTGTTCCTTTGGAGTCATCCACCGCTTGCAACAAGCGATGTCCCTCGGGTGGTGCTAAATCTCTTGCAATATAAATTGAGCTGTCAATATATTGCACTAAATCGTGTGCCATCCGGCGTTTTTTGCTGCGACCAATAATAGTAATGTCATATCCATTTTGAGCAACTTCGTTACGCAGTTCGGGGATAATATCACCACGACGAAGAATCAAGTCAACACCTTCGCAGTAATTCCCTTTCAAATGTAATTCCACGCGGTTTTTCCCGCGATCCACCAAAGTGTTCCTTTGGAATCCTGCTTTAGCTGTTTCAGGAGTAATATATTTATTTTCAGCAAGATAATTAAATGCCCATTCTAAAACCTGTACACCGGGACGTTCAATGCCCCATTTAGCGATACTTTCCTGTGCTAAACCGACATCGCTTGTTCCAAAAGCGCTGATCTTCTGCCCTACATAGGCAATGGTTACAGAAGCATTAAACGCTTTAGCTGCCCACATTCCAACTTGTAAAGTGGGTTTGGAATATTCTTTGCTTGATATTGCTATTAAAATTTTCATAATGAATTGTTTGGTTATTTTTGGTTTGACTTAAAATTAATCAATTTTTAGTATTGCATGTTATTGGATTATTCACCCCACTTTGTCTCCTCTCAAGGGGAGATATCCACAGAATAGAGGAGTGAATTCTTAGTAGAGACGTAACATGTTACGTCTCTACTAAAGTTCTATTAATAATTTTTATTAGCTTCATTGAAATTGTACGAATAACTTTCTGCAATATTCATTAATTTTCCTTATAAATTATGAACAATCGTTGCCATTTATTATACAATCATTAAACCATCATAAAATTTGAGGATTAACATGAAAAAATCACTCTTATCATTTTTGTTCATTAGCAGTTTTGCATTTTCTCAATATTCTGACCTAACTCAAGGATTAGGATTCGCTGCCGGTATGCCATCGGGAACCGGATTTTCATATCGCCAAATGGGCGAAAACCATGGTTTTCAAATTACTGTCGGTGCACTTGCAATAGGATATGATGACGAATATACCCTACCTGAAGAACAAGTTGGCCAAGTTTACGACGGGTGGAAACCAAACACTAACGAATTATATACCGAAAATTCTTGGGATAACGATCATTTTTGGGGGAACATTGGTTTAACTTATTTTAAGCCATTGCACCGAGCTGAAAAATCTCTATTTTATGGGTTCGCTGGTGTATCAACTTATTATACCACTGAAAAATATGTGGAAAGAGATTACAAATATTTTCAAGAAACAGACTCAACTTATACTTATAAACCGGTCGGTGAAGAAAAAGAATTACGCGAGACTGATTTAGATGCCTTTATTGGTATTGGCCTTGGAATAACTTATAATATAACAAATAATATCAGATTTTCACTTGAATTACCGTTTACCGTTTCTGATCAAGGACATATTTGGATGATAGTTCCACAAGGTGGTCTGCACTATTATTTTAAATAGATTGAGCTAATACATTTCTAAAATCGAAAAATGGCAAACGCAACTAAAGAAAGAAAAGATTTAGTTGACAGCGTCTTTACCTCTATATTTAAAAAATATGATTTGATGAATGATGTTATATCGTTGGGATATCATCGCTTCATTAAATGTAATGCCATAAAAAAATGCAAATCAGGTGATTTGCTTGATTTAGCAGCAGGGACTGGTGATCTTACTATATATTTCAGAAAACTTTTTGGTGAGAATAATAAAATCACTTTAGCTGACCCAAATGATGAAATGTTAGACTATGCCAAAATTAGATTAGAAAAAAATCTATTTATAAAAACGTTGAATTTGTTACAGCTTATGCAGAAAAATTACCATTTAAAGACAACTCTTTTGACAATGTTACAATAGGTTTCGGATTCCGAAATTTTACTGATAGACCAAAAGCACTAATAGAAATAAATAGAGTTTTGAAAAATAATGGTAAACTGATAATCATTGATTTTAGTAAACCAGTTAATCCAATAATTAGATATCTTAATTCATTATATCTAAATCACATTGTTCCAAAATTGGCGAAGATATTCACTAATAATAATGATGAATATCATTACTTAGCACAGTCAATTAGAGAGCATCCAAGTCAAAGTAAAATAATAAATATGATGACATCTGCTGGATTTACAAATTGCAGATATGAGAATAAATTAAATGGGATTATAGCGATTCATTACGGGGAGAAATAATTATCAATTTTGTTTGTCATTCCCCGCAATACAACTGCGGGACAGGTTGAACGAAGTGAAGAATCCATAAAAACTTAGATTCTTAGTCATTTCATTCCTTAAAATGACAAATGATAATAAAAACCCCGCGAATGCGGGGATTAAAAGGCTTGAAGATTGCTTCACTGCGTTCGCAATGACAATTACTCCTGTATTTTGAAGACATCATCTAGAGGCATCTTTGGAACTAAATATCCTATTTCATAAGCCACTCCTTCGATGAATTTTATGAATTTGATATCTGCCGGTTTAAGCCCTGTTGTGTCGTATTCGTATGCTATTGTTTTTCCTTCCAAACTTGGATCTGTTACTGGTCCAAATTCTCCTCTCGAGCCAAAACCCTCTTCAAGCAAAGCAGTAATAAAATAATCATAATGAATACCTGAATCAAAACCTCCATTTCTGCTTGAGTAAATACGTCGCCCGTGTAGTTTTCCC
>JAUXHY010000040.1 GCA_030621275.1 bacterium
TACCGATTCTGAAAGCTTCGCTTAGTGATTGATATAATAATCCGACATCCAAAGCAACTGATGAAGCACTTTCGTTGTGAATTTTTTGACTGATATATTTTAATGAACCACCCATCGAGAATCGATTGGTTAGATTACGTGAGTATGATAATCCGGTTACTAAATCGGAAGCCTTCCAATATAAATCGGTGCCGGATTGATTATATAAATCAGTTATCAACTCATCGCCATAGTCTAATTGTGTAAAAAATATACCGACGGCATTAGATTGATTTATTTTTAGCACTGCCGCTAAAAGGTTAACATTTGTATCTACGAGCCAATTAGCATTTGAGAACATTGTTTGGCTTTTGTCTAATCTTGAAATAGCACCCGGATTCCAGTATAATGTTGATGCATCATCCGCGATGGAAGTAAAAGCACCTCCCATTGCAATGGATTTAGGTCCTACACCGATACCCAAAAATTGAGCGGCAGATGTACCTACTTTTGATTGAGCTGATACCATCGCAAAAGCGATAAGAATTGTAATTGTGATTTTCTTCATTTTATCACCGCCAGTTTACCTGATTGTTTACCGCCACTTGGAGAGTCTACAATATAAAAATATACTCCGTAGGCGATATCTAAATTCTCTTTAGTTTTTAAATCCCAGGTTACAGTTCCAGTGAACATATCACCGGAATGTTCTAGTGTCCTAAGATGTTGACCACGAGATGTAAAGATATATATTTTTGCATCACTAGGTACATTTTGGAAAAATACTTTACGTTCACCGCGTCCGCTTGTAATACCGGGAGGTAGGGGAGATTCAAATTCATTAGCCGCTATATAAGGATTTGGAACTACGCGAATATCATTCATATCTGTCTTGCTAAGTTCTTTATCAACTTCGGGTACCGGAGTTGTGAAATTAAATTCATCACCTTTTCTAAATGGTTTTGTCATAGAAATAAATAAGGTATCACCCGTTCCAAAATTCAAATCATTTGCCAATGAAGTATCTCTTTCGGTAAAGATAATTGACCATGTATATCGATAGTTATCCTTATCATCCTTTTCATAGAAATATATTAGATCAATTGGATCTAATACGCCAGGACGACCTAGTGCACTTTCTGCAAAAATATATGGTACCTCAGCATTATTTGTGCTATCAAATATTTTAAAATTAGTTTTATCTCCGGGAGTAGCAATTGGGAATGTGAACGGACTAAGTGACTCACCAAATTCCGCATCATCAGAAAATACGATCATGTAATCACTTGGCATTTTTATTGGTGTATATAAATTTCCACCAAAATTCAAGTTTTGGGCACCGATGCTATATTGAAAAGTTCGTTCGCCATCGTTTTTAATCCAATCAGTTCCGTTCTCGGTGGTCCACCAATAAGTTAAAGAATCAATTGGAGCAGTTGTCCAATAATTCAAATCACCGGTAACTTCGTCCAGTAAGGGACTATTTTCAAATAATAATCTTACACCATCAAATGTTTTAGTATCAGCAGTTTCCGGAGCATATGGAGTATTATTTGGATTATCCCATGGAGATTTTTGAATGTAAGGATCTTTATATATCGGATAATATTCAAATGAAATTTCATGTTCATCTGCTCCTAACGCATCATGGAATGATGCTCGGAATTTACCATTTTCATAAAGTAGTAGATACTTATCTTCAGGAATAACATTTCCAATACTATTTTTTAATGATACGCTTTCAGATACTATATGATCGTAAGGTAGTTGTATTGTTAAAGTATCATTTGGCATAAATTTATATATTATTGGAGTCAAATCTCGGACAAAATAATAGGTCGTTATTGGTGCATATTCATCATCATCATTTTTGTCTATATTATCATCATTATCATCAGGCAGTCCGTTATTGTTTCTATCATCCAAAACTGTCCAGTCATTATCATTATCAACATCATCGGTTGCTGTATCAAAAAATTCAATTTGATAGTTATGTCCGGTTAATAATGTTTCATCAATAATTTCATAGTTTATTGAGCCTGTACCAATACCTTTTGTATGTTCTACAACAGTACTATCTTCAAGAGTATATCCAATAGATTTTGCTGTTGGAGTAACTACAACTGTGTTAATATCAGTAATAATTTCTCCACTTGGCAAAACAGAGATAAATTTCGAATTTTCAGAAGGAAAAACATTTCGTTCATTATCACCATGATCATAAGCAACGAGTGCATAGTAATAGGTTCTACCATTAACAACATCTTCATCTACATAACTATGTACAAGTCCTGTATCATCTCCTAGATAATAACTATAGCCTTTTGTCTGTTGAAATAACTCATTAGACGGATAAGAATAGCCACTCATTCCATCATCTAAATCCCATTGTTCTATAGGAATATATCCTTCAACAAGACCATGAGCGTTCGTAACATTTCTTACATCATTAAAATTAGAGTCAGTAGCACGATAAATTTTATATCCCTGAAAGTCGAATTGTTTGGTTATTGGATCAGCATGTTCTTCAGCAATTCGATTCCAGTATAGAGTGATTTTACCATCACCTGCTACAACATTAAGGGTGGGCTTTCTTGGTGGTGGTGGGAAGCGATAATTATTATTATATATATTCTGAACGGTTCTTTTATTATCAATTAGGTCATCTAAATCTTCACCATAGACTAATGCTAATGATAATCGTTCAGTTTGACCTGTTCTAAGCGGGAAATAACCCGATCCATATATAAAGTCACCATCGCTACCACCAATGGGTTTCCCATCTGATATATTACCGGGAGTATCAAAAAAGCCAGGTCGAAGCTTATCCCAAAGTGCTTCATCGTCTTTCCATGGATATAGATTTGAAGGTTCAAAATAGTCAAAACTTGTCAAGCCAATTTGATCAGATTCATCAACATCAGTTTGGTCAAAATTTGGTTCACCTGCTGTTGGTACGCCATCACCTTCACCATAATCATAAGTATCGGAGATACCATCAGCACCGACATCATCAAAATCTACATCCCAATCATTATCATTATCAATTCCATCATCACGGCGCTCATCTATCATTAAGTTTTCCATATTAGGATTATTGATATAATCAATATATGCACGTGGATTTAAAATATCAAATAGTACAGTTCCAAATTGGTCGACTCTTCTTTGACGATAGTGTAAAAAATAATTTTCATCAATTAAACCATCTAAATCATTATCAATTCCATCATAAGCATTTGGATTTACAATTTCATCACCTTGGGCATTTAAGATAATATTTCCTTCTGCAATTTGTGTAACTCCGGGAGTTATGGTTATTGTTTCCCCGCGTGTTTCTATATCAACAGTTGTTTGATTTGGGATAATAAATTCTGAACGATTATAACCATCATCAATTAGAATAACTGTATTGCCAACATTTATCAAAGTGGAATCAAAATCTCCTTCTTCAAAAGTTGGTGCAAAAGCGGCTCCCTCATAATCGGCATAATCTCCATCATTATCAATACCATCAAAAGGATTGCCGGGACTTTCTAAGAAAGCATATCCAACCATTCCTACCTGTCCTACCCAATTTGGATTACGAGAAACATCATTGTCATAATCACCGGTATAAGTAATATCATCATTTACGTCAAAAAATGACCAATCATCATCTGATTCTCCAACATGTTTGTCACCTGTGACACCAACATAGGTTCCAACCAACATACCAAATGTCGCTTTTGTATAATCAGTTGTACCTGTATTGGTCACTTCATATAACCAAAATAGACAGTCTTGAGCTAGGAATTGTTGCCATTGCATACCCCTTACTTTCATTTCTATACCAATACCGTTTCTGGTTAAGTTATTTTCATCTGGCTTGAATTCAACACCCCACATATTATTATCTTTATAATTGAATTCTTCGTCGTTGTTATCATCCATTACGTAGAAACTTTCTTGCTGAATATTTTGTAAGTCTTTACCAAAGAATCCATTCCATGAACCTAACCAACCCGGATCATTAATATCATTTAGTTTGTCAGGCCAACGATCAGGCCATGTACTTTGGTCAGTACTCATAGCAATCCGTTCGTTAGATTCATTAAAATAACCATTTACAGGTTCAAATCCCCATCTTTTACCTCCTAAAGCTTCTTCCGGTCCAGTCGATGATGGTCTATTAATAGGGCAAGTGGTAACAGAATGAAATGTTTGCAAATTGCCGATATTATTGATGGATTCTATTTCAACTCCAAATAACGGGCTTACGTCTCCAATATATCCGTTGTTGTCATGTAACCAAGCACCACGCGGACCTGCGTTTGCAGGTTGCCCCACAACACCCCAATTACCGAAAACAGTACGGACTAAATTACCGTTATGTATTCCAGTTCTACGATATACTTGATCGGAAAATTGTTGTGCAAAAGTGATAGCGCTTACAACGGTCAGTGTAAAAATTAATTGAAATAATTTCTTAAAATTCATAGGTAACTCCAAACTCAATCCTGCGAGGTCTTGAGTAAAATGTTTCGTTGGTAAACCATTCGTCAACAGAGTTTACAAATTCGGGTGTGTTTTGATTTTTTGCTATCTGTATTTGATTAGTACGATCGGCAACTCCTGAATCATCATAAACATTTGTATGGTTCAATGTATCAAATAGATTTTTTATACGGACGAAAAAAGTCATATTATGATTTCCTAATCCCAAGCGATAAAAGCTACGTAGATCAACATTCCAATATGCCGGTCTGCGAGCAGAATTTCGCACAAGTGACGATATATCTTGAACTGACAATGGAGTATACGGTAATCCGGATCCATATTGGGCTATAGCACTTCCACCCCAATTTCGTGCATTATATGATACAGAAGCATTGATAGTATTTGTTTGATCCCAATTCAGTGGAACCAACTGAATTTCGGGTAATGCTCCTCCTGCTGCAGCTTCTTGAGCTTGTCTTGGATCTGAGGCACTTCCTTTGGAAATTTGGAATGTGTAATCTAAATTACCTGACCAACCAGATGATTCACGCATAGTAAGTGCTAAAACTAATCCTCGTACATAGGCAAAATCAGAATTAACTAATTTACTGTAGGATGCAGATTCACCAAATATTAAAATTTGATCTGCACGTGTTCCTGCTAAATCACGAATATCTCTGAAATATCCGGTAACATCAATTGCCATAGTATGTGTTAATTGTTGCTGAACACCTAACTCTCCACTAACTGTTTTTTCCGGGCGCATATCAGCGTTACCGATAACTCCAATATTGCCCGTTCCTTGATCTAAATCAAAATCGGGATTTTCATATAATAATTCAAAGCGGGGAATTTGGAAAAAATGACCGTATGAAAAATGTACAACACCCCTTTCAGTTATCGGGAATGACACACCAAGCCGAGGGCTTATTTTCCATTTAGGTGATGTATCTTCATACCAATATTCTTCGCGCTCCGCGATAGTAACGATTGGTTCACCATTATCTTGGATACCATTTTCATTTAAATCTCTATAGCGATTTTCCGGTCTTATGGGATTATAAATACTTGGGTCAGATGGATCAGCTAAAATTCTACCTTTCGGCTCGAAATAATCGAAACGAATGCCGGCATTTACAATTAATTCATCAAATTCAATTTTATCCTGAATATAGGCGCTAAATTCTGTTGGTTTTAATTCATAACTGCTTGTGTGAATTGTAGAATCAGGCAATACAACTGGGTTATCTAAATATGGACTATCATAAATTTGATTAATTGTCGTTTTCTCAAGGGGTGGTTGTAAATTTGCATTGAAATATTTCAAATTATGCGATCTATATTCCACGCCGAATTTCAATAAATGTTGCTGTGTGATTTGGCTAGTTAAATCACCCTTTATTGTGCTTGTTACCGTACTTCTTTCAAAGATTTGATTTTCTGTTCCGCCAGTTTTAAAACTGTAGGGCTGTTGTAATGCAAGAGTTGAATGAATGTATTTATTTTCTTCGCTTTCCGTATAAGTCCTGTGATTGTAATTCTTATCAAAGCGGGTTAAACTAATTTGATAGAATGTCCTAGCGCCAAAACTTTGGTTAAATTGCAGCAATTGAGTAAGTCCCGAACGATGTCGAGTTAATATACCATCCGGATTATAGCGGTAATCACGATTATAATCCTGATAATCAACATTATCACTTATTATTGTATATTTTAATTTTGCAAATGTGGAAATTTTCCAAATCAATTTTAATTGACCGTATAGTTTACGATTCCATTCCATCGGGACATAATTGCTATCACCTACAGCATTTTGATGATTATTCCTCAACACATTATAAGCAGAATCAATGCCTGTTGTGTCGGTCATATCAAACCCTTGCTGTTTAAGAAAGAAAAGATTAAGCGAATCATCGATCACTGCGTTAGTACCTAAAATGTAAGTGGTATAAAGACTATCATTCTCATCAAAATATCCTAATGCGACTGAATTAGGTTTATATCGTCTTTGTCCTTCATAAACACCTTTAAAATCAATATATCGCGCATTTCCATAAAAGAATACTTTCCCAGGAATAATACTACCTTGTAAATGTCCTTCAATGTTTTTAGTTGTAATCGGGTTGAATTTATTGATATTAAGGAAGATATCATCATGCGACGAGAGAAAATCACCTCCATAAAAAGTCAAACCACCACGGAAATCATTAGAACCGTCTTTGGTCACAATATTAACTATTCCGCTCATAGCTTGACCGTATTCGGCATTGAATGCCCCCGAAATAACCTGCATTTCTTCAACAGCATTTTTATTTATGTCAACAACAGTATTTCCATCATACACATCGGTTACAGGTACACCATCAATCCAATAAGCAACTTCTCCAGCACGACCTCCGCGTAAATGTCCATCAACGAAACCAGCTTGTAGTTCAAGCACATCGGATATTTCTGTTACCGGAAGTGCTTCCAATGTGGACGAATTCACTATAGCTGTTGATGCGGTTAAATCTTTTGTAATTAAAGCACGTTGTGCTACAACAACAACTTCCTCACCTGCAATTGCTTCTGTTGGAAGAGAAAAGTCGGCAGTAGTAGTTAAGTCAATACTCACTTCAATATTTATCATTCGTACAGCGGAATATCCTATCATGCTTGCTCTTAAAGTATAACTTCCCGGTGGTACATTTAAAATATAGAAATTGCCTTCCCAATCAGTAGCTGCTCCCTGGTCGGTTCCTTCGATCCAGACATTACATCCTATTAGCGGTTCACCGTTAGATTGATCAATCACATTCCCGGCGATTTTTCCAGTGGTACCCGAAAACAAGAAAATAGGAAACGAAAGAAGAGCAATTAATATTATTAAATATTTTATTTTCATAATTTAGTAACTCACTTTAGAGTGTCGTTTTAAAGGTCAGAATTTAAACCTCAATTTTTAATATTTCTAATACAATTATATTATAAGTATAGGGAAAATATAATTAAACTGTTAGATAGATTACTTTCTTTCAAATAGCGCAAATGATTTTGGAATTATACTATTTTTTTCAATTTCACCAGCAATCAATTTCCATGAATTATTACAGCCGGGTAATATTTTTTTGGATATGAACTGTGCATTATCGGATGAATTAAATATAGCAATAATTTTTTCTTCATTTAACTTGCGGATAAATGCAAATACGTCCTCATCGTCATTTAAATATTGAGTTTTGTATGTTCCTCTTCGCAGAGCTGGATAAGTGTTGCGAAGTTCAACGAGAGATTTGTAAAAATCTAATAAATCATGATCAACTTCTACATTATCAATTGGTCGGGAATAATTGCAATCTTTCCACAAATCACACGGATGGGCTATTTCATCATCGTAAACAAATTCATCCCAAATCATTGGTTTGCGACAATCCGGATCATCCGCACCCCACATACCAACTTCATCACCATAATAAATAAATGGTGTACCAATGAAAGCGAATTGAAAAGCAATAATAGATTTCTGAATATTCCGTTCCTCAAAATTGGGTTTACGAATATCAAATTCTTGGTTCCATTTTAAATTATTACCATGATCCATCCAACGGTCAGGATTTACAACTGCTGAAGCTATTCGTTCCATATCGTGGCTGTCTAAT
>JAUXHY010000196.1 GCA_030621275.1 bacterium
TGAAAATAATGTTTTTCATGAATCTGCCCGACTAAATTCTACCTGGGGTGGAAATTTAGTAGATATGGTTAGATTTAGCATGTATCTTGAAGTAATTGAACAAGAAAATCTCGTTGAGAAAGCTGTTGCTAGTGGTGAATATTTACTAAATGAGATAAATAAAATACAATCTGATTTTCCTGAAATAATTTTTAATTCACGTGGAAAAGGACTATTTTGTGCTTTCGATCTTGAATCAGGTGAGGAGCGAGATAGATTACGTGGGTTGATTGAAGAGGAAGGAGCAATTATGTTAGGTTGTGGTCCAAAAACAATTAGATTTAGACCACCTCTAAATATATCAAAAGATGAAATTGACTTTGGTATTAAAAGTATTAGGAGAGCATTAAAACAGCTGTGAGTCTTCAAAATAAAATTGGTATTGTTTATATTGTTTCTACTCCAATTGGAAATTTAAGTGACATCACATTCAGGGCGATAGAAATACTAAAATCAGTCCCATTGATTGCTGCAGAAGACACACGTAAAACTAAAATCTTGCTCAATCAATATAGTATTACAACACCATTGATTAGTTATTATGAGCATAACCATTTTTCACGTATTGATAGAATAATTGCGCATTTAGAAGATGGAAAAGATATTGCTGTTGTAACCGATGCCGGGACACCCGGCGTAAGTGATCCTGCCTATAAATTAATTAGAGATGCTATAGCAATTGGTGCTAAAATTGAATCGATCCCGGGCGCATCAGCTGTTTTAGCAGCACTTATATCATCAGGACTTCCGACTGATCGTTTTATATTTGAAGGATTTTTGCCTCCAAAAAAAGGAAGGAAAAAACGTCTTGTAGCATTGGAGCAGGAAACAGCTACAATAATATTTTTTGAAAATCCGAAGAGAATAAAACGTACCTTAAATGATATTTTAGAATTCATCGGAAATCGCCCTGCGGTGGTATGTCGTGAATTAACTAAATTATACGAAGAAATTATTCGTGGAACAGTTGAGGAACTTTTAGCGTACTTTTCTAAGCATGATGTAAAGGGTGAATGTGTAATATTAATAGGTAAGGATGATGAGAATGTCCGATTTAAATAAAGGTAAATTTATTACATTTGAAGGAATTGATGGTTGCGGCAAATCTACGCAAGTAAAAATGCTTGTTAAAAAATTAGAACAGTTGAATATGGATGTTATTACGATTCGCGAACCGGGCGGAACAAGAATTTCCGAATCAATCCGTGATGTATTATTATACCGTGATACTCACGAGTTAGGTGGAAGAACAGAAGCTTTATTAATGACAGCAAGCAGAACGCAATTGACTAAAGAAATAATTTTACCTGCTTTAGATAAGGGAACTTGGGTTATTGCCGATAGATATGCTGATTCAACTTTGGCTTATCAAGGTGGAGGAAGAAAGATTGATCTCGATAGTTTAGAAAAGCTAAATCAATTTGCAACTTATGATACAGTCCCTGATTTAACATTTTTCATCGATATCTTACCGGATGAAGGGGTTAAACGACAAAATACTAAACTGGATCGCATTGAACAAGCAGGAATTGATTTCCAAAGTAGGGTGAGGGGTCTATATTTAAAATTAGCTGAAAAATATTCTAATAGAATTGTGGTTATTAATGGTCAAGAAGATATTGAAACAATTCATAAAAATATTTGGAAAGAATTTGAACAAAGAATGTTAGAGAAATAATATGAATAGAAAATCAAAAATTATAACGACTATAAGTTTAACTATCGCTGCTGTAATTGTTATAGCAGCGTCTAAGTCTGATATTTATGCTGAAATCATGAGATCACAAAGACTTGTAAATAACGTTTACAAAAATTTAATAATAAATTATGTTGATGATTTCGATGTAGAAGCTTTTACTCGTATAACCATTGATGATATGGTTGGTGAATTGGATCCGTATACCGTATTTATTGATGCTGAAGATCGTCATAGTCTTGATTTGTTGACTACCGGAAAATATGGTGGAGTTGGGATTCAAATTGGCAAACGTGAAGATAGATTAACTGTAATTGCTCCAATGGATGAAACTCCTGCAAAAAAGGCAGGAATTACAAATGGTGATGTAATTATTAAAATTGATAGCACATTTACCGATGAAATAAGTTTAGATGTTGCATCTGATATGATTAGAGGAATAAAAGGGACAAAAGTTATTTTAACAATTGAACGTTTCGGGAATGAAGAATTATTGGAATTTGAATTAACTAGAGCTGATATCACTGTAAAAGACGTTGCCTATGCGGAAATGATCGATGACGATATTGGATATATCCGTTTAACACGGTTTTCAAAAAATTCAGTACCGGAAATGAGGACAGCATTAAATAAATTTGTTGAAAATAATGCATCAGCTTTTATATTGGATTTAAGAAATAATCCCGGCGGACTGCTTGGTTCATCAATTGAAATTCTTGAAATGATTGTGGAAAAAGATCAATTATTATTAACCACTAAAGGACGGAATAAGGAATCTAATCGGTCAATATATTCAAAACGTACACCCATCATTCCCGAAGAGTTGGAAATTATAGTATTAATTAACGAGGGTAGTGCATCGGCGAGTGAAATTGTAGCCGGAACCTTACAGGACTTGGATCGAGCAGTTATAATAGGTAAACGTTCATATGGTAAAGGACTTGTGCAGTCGGTATTTGGGTTGGATAAAGATCATGCATTAAAGATTACTACCGCAAAATATTATACGCCGAGCGGAAGATTAATCCAAAAACCGGGTTATATTAATGAAGATTTAGTTATCGCTAAAAGCGATGAAGATTCAACTTTCGTCACAGTTGGTGGTAGGACCGTTGAAGCCGGAGGTGGAATAGAACCTGATTTTGAGATTGAAGTTGATTATAATTATCCGCTTACGTATGAATGTTTACGAAAAGGCGCATTTTTTAGTTACGTTCAAAAACACAAACAATCATATCAATCTTTACAAGAAATTAAAAATGACAATCAGTTATTAGATAATTTTCAAAATTATTTAGTTGAAATTGAATTAGAAGTAATTACTTCGGGTGAAAAAGCATTAAATGCTACAAAGGAAAAGCTGTCGGAAATTGATAGTACAAATACTGAATTAAATACAGCATTCGAGATAATTGAGGAATTTATCGACAATCACGAAGATACTTTATTTGACAAAGAAAAAGAAAAATTAACTGAATTCCTCTTTAATGAATTTGCAAGTGTCTATGAAGGTGAAAGTGGAAGATTAAAAGAACAGCTAAAATATGATCAAACAGTGAATGAAGCATTAATTATTTTAAAGAACAACACAGTTTATAATGGTGTTTTTGCTGTTGATAATTAAAAATAATATCGTTTTTTATTAGATAAATAATTTAAATTCCGTTCGTTTTTTGGGCGATTAGCTCAGGTGGTTAGAGTGCTTGCTTGACATGCAAGAGGTCACTGGTTCAAGTCCAGTATCGCCCACAACATCAAACCATGCAAATATCTTAATTTGCGTGGTACAGATGAAGGCGGCAAACTAAAGGAAACCGGAATAGCTCATTGGTACAGTTCTAAC
>JAUXHY010000054.1 GCA_030621275.1 bacterium
ATTTAGCTGACAACTCAATTAGGGAAAGAATAAGGATATTGAAACAAATCCAATCTTTATACAAAAAATCACCTTTCTTTTCACAAAACTATCCTCTTGTCAGACGTTTGTTTATACAGGAAAATAACAATTTGTTTGATTTCATACATTATTCAGTAGTTAAATTATGTTCTAATCTTGATATCAAAACGGAAATTATTCTTTGTTCAAGTTTGGATATTGATCATGAACTTAAATCACAAGATCGAATAATTGAAATATGTAAATATTTAAAAACCAACACATATATAAATTCTATTGGAGGAAAAGAACTATATGACAAAGAGTCTTTTAATGAACATGGGATAGATTTAAAATTCATTAAGTCAAAAAAAATTGAGTATATACAATTTAATCATGAATTTGTTCCATGGCTCTCCATAATTGATATTTTGATGTTTAATGAAATAGAACAAGTAAAAAGTTTTTTGAACGAATATGAATTAGAATAATTTATTTTCCTCTATACCCAATATAGTAAATTGAGCAAAAATTAACTTCCAACATTTAGAGAAAAATCCCAACAAGAAAATTTCATGAGGATTGATTATGCAATCGAATAACAAAATATACTCTTTTTTTATCATTTTAGCGCTTCTATTCTGGAATCCTACTAGTTATTTTTTAATTTACGCTAATACACCAATTTATTCAGAAAAAGTATTTCATATCTTTTATTGGTTTGTTTTCATTAGTGGGATGCTTTTAATATTTTTAATTCAGAAAAATATGCTTAATGATAAAATTAAAAATGTTGCACTCACATTAGCTTTTACGGGTATACTATTTTTTGCTTTTGTTATTATTGACCGTGCTATTGGTTTAATATCAAAAAATGAAGAAGTACAAGTTCAAAAACAAGAATGGCTAATTTTTGAACCTAATAGTAAAGCAAGGTATCAGACTGTCGAATTTGACTATGTTACAAATATTAATAGATTGGGACTTCGAGATAAAGAAATCAATATAGAGAAGGAGAACAAGTATAGAATTTTGTGCTTTGGAGATTCTTGGACTTACGGTTATGGAGTTAACGTTGAAAACAGTTGGCCTAAAATATTGGAGCAATATTTAATTACCAATGGATTTGAAAATATAGAAGTGATTAACTGTGGCCGGCCCGGACAGTTTACTACTACATATAAAAATTATATGGAAAAGATTGTTCCTCTATTAAAGCCTAATCTGGTTTTAGTTGGTGTATTGCAATTAGATGATTTGGCTCAACTTTTCACAGATAGCTTTATAGTCAATCAGTCGGGTACAATAAAGACCATAATGAGAAAGATTAAAACAGGCTCACTAAGATTCATGAAATATTCCTTCAAGAACGTTTTACATTCGTCAAAGACGCTTGATATAACATCGGATTGGGAGAAAATATCTACTTCAATGATAAGCGACTTTAGTCGTTGGCAAAATATCCGATTTTCTACACTTAATGATTCAGTTCAGAGTTTATTCAAAAACGGGAATCTAGCTCCAAGTTTATTAGATTATTATATTAATTATCCAGATAGAATTACTATTTTTAATAACCAAAATCATCCGGCAACCAAATTTTCTATTACTGAGATGAACAAGGACATCAAAAAAATGCGGGATATTTGTCATAAACATAATTCGAAGCTTATTTTTATTAATATACCTATGAACTACTTTACAGGTCATGAAGTAATAAGAACTCCTAGTGACGTGCTTAATCCATATTTCGAAAAAAACAACAATATAGATCCAATCTATCGATCAATCGCAAATGCTAATAACTTGCCATATATAGAATTGACTGATCATTTTATTAGCTTACAAAATAAATCTGAATATTTATTTAAATATGATGGACATCCAAATGAAAAAGGTTATCAGGAAATAGCCAAATACATCGGTAAACAGCTAATTGAAAAAAATCACATGATTAAAAAGGATTTATAATAGATTTTCGTTTAATCCGATTTTATTTGCCTTAGTCGTTCAAATAATACAACCGCAGTGGCTGCTGACACATTTAACGAAGCGGTTTCTCCTTGCATCGGAATTGTCGCTTGAAAATCACACGATTTCAATACTAACGGCTTTATCCCTTGCCCTTCGCTACCAATTACAATCGCGATTTTTCCATTATAATCAATTTGATCCCACGGTTTTGCTTCAATTCCATTTTCAACAGCTATAGTCCAAAAGTCGTCTTCCTTTAATTGACTCAAAGTCTGATTCAGGTTCGTTACTGAATATATCGGCATATTACAAAATGCACCCTGACTAACTTGCAAAACGGTATCGGTTATGCCGACACTATTTCTCTCTGGGATAATTATACCATTAACACCAGCACATTCAGATGTGCGAATTATTTGTCCAAAATTTTGTGGATCTGTCACATTATCAACAATCAATAGACAATAATTTCCTTCAATCTCTTTAAAAGACGGTAATGTTTTTGCAATAGCACCAGAGAATGATAAAACTATTCCCTGACTTCGACTTTCTCCATATTTTCTGTAAAAAGTATCACGACTGAGATAATGTATCTGTGAAATATAATTATTAAGTAAATCTCTAATTTCTGCATTACTTGTAACAGAACTTTTTTCTAAAATATCAATTGTTTGAATTTGATATTTATTACTTTTTAATACAGATAAAACACCATTTATACCAAATATTTGGTTTATTTCTTTTCCTGCTTTCTGTTTAGTTCTATTCTTTTCCATATTAAAAATTACAGCCAAAGTTAATTGACTATTAAATAAAAAAAAGCCCCCGCAAATTGCGGGGGCTTTTCTACATTAACAATTTAAATTATTAAGCTTTTTTAGTTTCAATTGCTTTAGCGGGTTCCGGCTCTATAACTATTTCTTCTGTTTTTTTATTCCGCCGTGCCACTGCTATAATTACTGCACCAAATCCTATAATCAATGCAATAGTTTGCATAATACAACCAAATATTGGAATTAACCCAACTAGCCATAAAATTAATACACCTAAGATTGCAGAAAATATTACGGAGGGGTTATCATTATTTAATGCTCTTAGTAATTTCTTACCAATTATTATCGCAACTGCGATATACCCTATTAACAAAGCTAAAATTACAGCTATTATTTCAAGCGGAATTAAGAATATTCCAACGATGGAAATCAGCAACGTTAGGAATAAAGGAACAATTAGAATTACTCCAAGCATACCCCAAAGAAACATAATTATTGGTTCATTCTTAATATTAGATGCTACTGTACCTAACTCAGTCGGTATCAGAACAGCTAAAAGAAGTACCAAAGCTAACAACCCAATTAACGGAATAAACTTTAGACCCATCGGTATCCCAGGTATCCCTCTATGTCCACCAAAAAAGTGTTTACCCTCAAAGATGTTTTTAAAATCGAAGGAACCTATATCGACGGTGGTACCATAAATCATTGCTCCTTCTGTCTTGTCAATAGTTCCACCTACAGTAACAGCGTCTCCATATATAATTGCTTCTTCACCAAGATGAACTGTTCCACCCACAGCTACCGCATCTCCATCCACAATACCATCCACATACACACTTCCTCCAACCGCTACCGCATCTTCAACACGCATATCTTTTTCTATACGAACATCACTACCAACTTTAACAATGGAACGGTCGTTTGCAATCAAACCATTTGTCAGTCCGATAAATAGAACTATCGACAAAATTAATTGTATATATTTTTTCATTTTTTCCTTCTATTCTTATTTAAATCATTTTTATAATTCACAATTTAGACATACTTAACATTATTTGGTTGTCAAAATTATAATCATTGTTAAATATAGATATTGTAATTTAATACAAATTATATGGAATGTTTATATGCCAAAAGCTGAAGGTAAAAGATTTGATTTTTTAAACGAAGATACGATTTGTCCGGATTATCTCGAGACATTCGATTTTGATAGTCCCAAGCAATATATCCTCGCAGAAACAGATGAATTTAGTGCAGTTTGTCCTTTTAGCGGATTACCCGATTATTCTTATTTAAAAATCGAATACTATCCTACAGGAGGAAAATGTATCGAATTAAAAAGTCTGAAGTACTATATTATTAGTTATAGAAATGTCGGCATTTATCAAGAAGCTGCTACAAAAAGAATCTATATGGATTTAAAAAAGATCCTTAATACTGAACAATTAAAAGTAACAACAGTTTATAACACTCGCGGTGGATTTGACACAACCTGTGCCGAAGGCCATTTGAAGTAGTAAAACGTTGATTTCACTATTTCCAAATTATTAAAAGAAATGTAAATTGCGCCCCGATTGTAGCGAATTACTTGATAATTTGACTCCGTAGCTCAGTTGGTAGAGCAGTGGCCTTTTAAGCCATTGGCCGAGCGTTCGAGTCGCTCCGGAGTCACTTTTTTATAGACAACCTTTATTATTTATATTAGTCTAATATCATGACTAAATTAGTGTCCGAACAAAATGAAAAATATAATTACTTTTTCCAAAAATAAGAGTTTTCCTTTTATGGCAACTCTTTTAATAATGGCAATTTCGTTTGCTCTGCTTGATTGTAATAACCAAAAACCATCAAAAATACCTATTACAACAAACTCCGAAGTGGCTCTCGAATATTACAATGAAGGGTTATTATTAACAGAAAAATTTCGCGGACAAGAAGCAGCATACTTTTTTTTAAAAGCTCTTGCTGAAGATAATGAATTCACCATGGCATATCTACAGATGGCTCTTGTACAAACAACTCCCAAATTGGTATTTAAATATCTGGCAAAAGCTAAATCATTAATAAAGGATGTATCTGAAGGCGAAAAATTATTAATTCTGGCAGTTGAAGCCGCCATCAATAATGAACAAGAAAAACAAAATAATTACTACATTGAATTAACTGAACAATACCCAAATGATGAACGGGCTCATAATATATACGGGCATTTTCTGTATAATTGGCAAAAATACAAAAAAGCTATATCTCATTTTAAAGTAGCTCTTGAAATTAATCCTGAATTTTCACTACCGTATAATATGCTTGGTTACTCTTATAGACAACTTGGCGATTTTCAGCAAGCGGAAATTTATTTTAAAAAGTATATAGAACTCATCAAAGATGATCCGAATCCTTACGATTCGTATGCAGAACTTTTATTGAAAATGGGCAAATTTGAATCCTCAATCGAATATTATAGAAAGGCATTGGCGATTAAATCTGATTTCATAGCGTCTATAATTGGTATAGCGTCGAACCTAAATTTATTGGATAGACATGAAGATGCGTGCAAAGAATTAGAACATATAGAAACAATTTCGACTAATCCCGGTGATTTAAAACGTATGCATTATGCCAAAGCTGTGACCAATGTAGACATCGGTGATTTTGAGAAAGCTTTTAAGGAATTAAGGGAGAATATCTCAATTTCAAAGAGTATAGATGATAATTTAGCATTAGGACAGGATTTAATAAACTTAGGCAATGTATGTTTAATATATGAAAAACCTGATAATGCTATGAAATATTTTGATAAATCAATAGAACATTTTGAAAAAGCAAATATCTCCCAAGATTTAAAATATTATGTACGTCGACAGTTATTTGTGAATGCCGGTCGCGTTGCCTTCCACAATAAAGACATTAACATTTTAAAGAAATATACAGAAAAATATAAATCATCTGCTCAAAAAACGATGAATCCTAATGAGCTCAGAAATACTCATGAACTTACAGGCTATGTTTATTTACTAGAAGATGATTATTATAATGCTATATACGAATTCAAACAGGCAAATCAAGAAAGTCCAATAATTTTATATTTAATCGGTACCGCATATGAAGAATTAGGCGATATTGAAAAAGCTCTTGAAATATATGAATCAGTTGCCCATTTTAATGCACTAAATAGTATGAGTTATGCATTTATTCGAAAGACTGCCTTAGCAAAATTGAATAACTAAAAACAGTTTATTTTACATACCAATCAATCATCTTTTCGATGGCTTCTGAACATACTCTGCAATAATCACTGCGATTGAATGATAGCATAATGCATTCAACTTCGGGTCGGTATAATCCCTTGGCAAGATAGCCACCACCTTCAAAAGCTCCAACTTTTCCATAATATTTTTGCGATTTTAACATGGAATTTGTCAATTGCTTAAATTCTTTAGATAGATTATCCATTTCAATTATACTAGCACCTCTTTCAATCATTTCTCTACGATTTTGTTGATAAACAATTGCTATTGAGTCATAAGAATCTTGTCCCCAAGATGTTGGAATGGGTGTATCTTCATCAATCAAGTGTTTCCATTTTAAATTGTCTGGATCAAATAACGCGGTAATATTTGGACTGTTAGGTTCATGTTCCGGCAATGAAACTTGGTATGCAACATTAGATGTATAATATTCATCTGCTAAGCTGGCAAAAGAATGTCCAAACTCATGCACAAAAATTAATTCAGCGTCTCTTGAATGTGAGGATACAGTTGAATATAAATTGTAAATACCTCCACCGCCGTATTTTGGATCGTTAAAAATTATCATAATGGCATCATACGGTGCTTGTGCTGTAATCTCACGTAAGTTTTTATTGGCAAACGTCAGAACATATCTATCAGAATCAAAGGAATTGAAACGCAAATCTAAAGCGGTCTTTTTCCAAATATTTTGACGCGGATTACTAATGCCCATTTCGTCCGAAAATACATCAATCGCCCATACATTAAAATCTGATTTTCGCGATTTAAACGGCTCAGTATTAAACATTACACCAATTAGATGCTTAGCATCTTTTTTAAATTGCTTACAATCTTCTTTACGATAACCATCGCCAAGAATTAGGATATCAACTTTATTTTCCGGTAAACCATTATGAAATATTCTCCAAACTTTATTGCTTCTTACTACTGATGAGCGATTAACAAAACGACTTTTTGGATCGTGCTCAGCATAATATATCGTATTATAAGTACCGTCAGGATTACGTTTTTTCAGAACTAATCGGAATGGTTGCTTCGGTTCGGGAAATCGCTGAGATTCATGAATTGTACGCCAAACGCCATCGGAGGCTTCGCCGGTAGTTTGCCATTCACCAAAAATACTGGCAAAAGCATAGGCGTAAATCAATTTATTGGTTCCAACATCTTCAACCTCAAAGCGGTACAGTCCTAAATACATTTCGTCAATTAAATTGGTCTTGCTACCTGGCCAAACACCCTCCAAACGGATTTCATCAAGACTGACGTGTTCTGTGTCGGCTACGCCGCTATGAAAATAATCAAACCGCAATGTATTTTCAGTAAAAAAGTCATTGTAGATTATATTTTGACAAA
>JAUXHY010000035.1 GCA_030621275.1 bacterium
TAAGGATTTACGTAAAAAATTAGATATTGAAATCATCCAAGCCAAAAATGCCGATGAAGTATTACAAGCTGATATAATCTGCACGGCTACCTCCTCTCCTACTCCAATTTTTGATGGCACTAAAGTAAAAACTGGAATACACATAAATGGTATTGGCAGCCATACTCCCAATGCAAGAGAACTTGATGAGGCAATTATTAAACGTTCCAAATTTATCGGAGATTCAAAAGAAGCCTGTTTAAAGGAAGCCGGTGATTTTATCATTCCTTTAAATGATGGAGATATTGATGAATCACATTTCTATGCGGATTTAGGAGAAATCATTGCCGGAGATAAACCCGGACGTGAATATAATAATGAAATCACAATTTTTAAATCAAACGGACTGGCAATACAAGATACGGCAACAGCTAAACTCGTTTATGATAAAGCTGTAGAAGCAGGAATTGGTCAAAATATAAATCTATAAAAATTAATCATATTAGGAAATAAAAAATGAGTATTACATTAAACGGAAGCGGGTTAACTATTGAAAAATTAGTTCGAATTGCTAGACATAAAGAGAAAGTTACACTGTCAAAGTCTGCTGTAGAGCGCATAAAAATATGTCGCGCTATGCTTGAGGAAAAAATAATAGCAAAAGAAATAATGTATGGGGTTAATACCGGCATTGGTGAATTTTCAGAAATGGTATTGGATGATGATCAGATCAAGGATTTTCAAAAATATCTTGTATACAATCATGCTGCGGGGATTGGTGATCCTGCACCTTTAGAATTTGTTCGCGGAGCAATGGCAGGCAGAATAAATGTACATGCGCACGGTAACTCCGGATGCCGTCCTGAGATCACACAGACGCTCGTAGAAATGCTTAACAAGGATGTTGTTCCATTTGTATGTCAAAAAGGTTCGGTAGGTGCTAGCGGAGATTTGGCCCCAATGTCGCAAATCGCGCTCGTGTTACTTGGTGAAGGACAGGCATATTATAAAGGTGAGTTACTTGATGGAAAATCTGCAATGGACAAAGCCGGTATTCCAATTCCGGGTTTGGAGGCAAGGGACGGTTTAGCAACCATTAACGGCTCCAATCTACTCACGGCTATGAGTGCAATTACACTTTACGACGCTAACAGATGGCTAAAACAAGCGGAAATTGCCGCATCAATGACGTTAGAAGCGTTAAAAGCAAATATGAGACCATATACATCACTATTGCACGAAGCACGAGGATTTAAGGGTGCGGTTAGAAGCGCCGAGGCGATCCGAAAATGCGTGGAAGGCGGCGATCTTAAAGAAGGAAATATAAAATGTAAAGTGCAAGATGCCTATTCTATGCGATCTTCACCACAAGTACTTGGATCTGCGCACGATGCCATCGCATATGCGAAAAGCCAAGTAGAAATTGAATTGAATGGCGTTGGAGATAACCCCGTTTTCTTCCCTGACAAAAATATCCAACTTTCCGGTGCAAATTTTCAAGGATCTCCTGTCAGTTTACCTATGGACATGATTAGCGCTGCAATAACTATGGTAAGTGTAATGTCTGAACGAAGAATGAATCGCTTAAATAACCCTGCATTGAGCGTTGGGTTACCGGCATTTTTGACAAAAGGAGCCGGCATGTTTTCCGGATTAATGTTAAGCCAATACACCGCTGATATGCAAATTGTGGAACAAAGAATTTTATCAGCTCCCGCCTCTGTACAATCCATTCCTGCCGCAGCTGATCAGGAGGATTTTGTTTCAATGGGTATGAACACAGCTATAAAAAATGTACAGATTATGGATAATGCCTATGGTATCCTCGGAATCGAATTTATGGCAGCTGCCCAAGCGCTTGACTTCCGTGATTATAAATTTGGCAAAGGCGTAACAAAAGCTAAAGAAATAATACGGAAATATGTAGATTTTCTTGATATAGATCGACCGCTTTATCCCGATCATACAGCTATGAAGAAATTAGTGAAATCCTGCGAAATCTTGGAAGAAGTTGAGAAATCGGTTGGAAGTTTAGAATAAACAATTGAGATAATATTATGACAAATAGCATCACCAAAACTAAATGGCTTACAGTTCCTAATTTTTTTAGCTATCTCCGAATCGCATCAGTTCCATTTTTGTTTTACATAGCTTGGAAAGGACATCCAAATTTATTTTTAATAGTACTTGCACTAGCACTATCTACCGATGCCATAGATGGTTATTTCGCACGAAAATTAAACCAAGTTACCACGCTCGGGACAACTTTGGATAGCATCGGTGATACCGCAATGTATATGACGATTCCCTTTTGTGCATGGTTGTTATGGCCGGAATTGATCAAACAAAAATATATATATATTATAATTGTAATGTTAGCTTTTATAATTCCCATGATCGCAGGATTTATTAAATTTGGACGGATGCCAAGCTACCATACCTGGCTTGCAAAAATAACAACCGTTTTATTAAGTCTCACTGTCTTAATTTGGTTCGCTACTGAAATATTTTGGCCATTCAAGATTACCATAATTATTCAAGTAATCGTGATGATTGAGTATCTTGCCATTACTGTTCATCTTAAAAAATGGCGCGGTAATATTCCTTCCTACTGGCACGCGATCGGTAAATTTTAAGAACTCAATTAATATATTTAAATAAATACGGAAATGAAGAAATTCATTACATTTGCTATAGTCATATTACTCCTATTTTCCTCATGTGATTTTTGCCCAACCCAACCACGTGGAGAGATTTTTGAATGGAAAACATCTACTCCAAGCAAGCAAGGTTTAGATGCCGAGCAATTAAATACCGCTCTAGACGAGGCCGAAAATCGATTACATATATACAGCGTTTTAGTAATAAAAAACGGATTTATCATCGCTGAGCAATACTACCGTGGACACGATAAAAATTCAATGTTTAACATTCGATCGGTATCGAAAAGTTTTTTATCGGCAATAACCAGTATTGCGATTGAAGAAGGTTTCCTGACCGGCACCGATCAGAATATGCTGGATTTCTTTCCGGAATACACAACAGCTGGGATGGATGAGCGTAAGCGCGATATCACGATTGAACATTTACTGACCATGGGAGCTGGAATTGACGACGACCATAACATTTATGGAAAATTATATTACAGCACCGACTGGATTAAGGCAACCATCGAAGAACCTTTAATATTTGATCCGGGTACCGATTTCAGTTATAATACGTTTTTAACGCATGTCTTATCTGGGATTATTACAAAGAAATCTGGAATGAGTACATATGAATTTGGACAAGAGTACTTATTTGATCCGCTTGGAATTACTATACAAGACTGGAAACAAAGTCCTCAAGGAATCTATTTTGGTGGTAACAACATGTTCTTTACGACGCGGGATATGGCTGTGTTAGGTTACTTATATTTAAATGATGGAGAAATTAACGGGATACAAATCATACCTAAAGAATGGGTTGACGAATCATTACAAAACCGCATGCCTCAACAGCAACAAGGTTGGAGCTGGGGCGAACTACATGATGGAGGATACGGTTATCTATGGTGGCTCGGAGAAATCAAAGGATATAAAGTATTCTTAGCAATCGGCCATGGCGGACAATTAGTGATCTGTTTCTCTGAACTTAACATGATTATTGCTACAAATTCCAATGCATATGTTGGTTGGGAAACAGCTGACAATAACGAACAATCTGCATTAGATTTGATAGCAAATTATATTATACCGGCAGTACAGTAGGAGTTAAAATTGAATAAAATATATCTGTTTTCTAATTTTGCATATAGACAAATACTAATTATATCAGGGATTTTTACGATAATCCTTTTTCTATTACTTGGACATTTTGATAAGCCATTAGTAACAGAAACCGCTCCCAACGGCATCATATCTTTTGAATTAGCCAAAGATATTGATAAATCAATTTCCATAATAGCTTCATGGGACATAAATGCGAAAATTAATGCCGGTTTAAGTTTAGGAATTGATTTTCTATTTTTAGTGGTATATTCAATTTTCTTTGCTACTGCTTGTTATTTAATTGCACAAAAATTTATTAATAAAAATTGGATGTACAAAACCGGATTATTGTTTGCTAAATTACAATTTGTTGCTGCGTTATTTGATGCTATTGAAAATATTGCATTAATAAAATTATTACTTGGCTCAAATAACAGTTTATTCCCCTCGATTGCATATTATTTTGCATCAATAAAATTTGCGATTATCGCTATTGGAATTATTTACATAATTATTGGACTATTGACTTCATTATTTCAAAAAATACTCAAATCTAAATAATATGGAAAACGAATATAAATCAGCAAAATATTACGATAAATCCTTACATTTATTCGTGTGGCGGATAAGAAAAAGAGTTTTACAAATTGTAAAAAAGAATCAATATAAAAAAATATTAGATGTCTGCTGCGGTACAGGCAATCAATTAAAATTACTAAAAAAACATGGCATAGAAGGAACAGGAATTGATTTATCAAAAGCAATGTTAGAAATAGCGGAATCGGGCAAAATTAAAGTAAATTGTCACGAACAAGATGCTGAAAATATTAATTTCAGCGATGGATTATTCGATATGACTATGACCACTTTTGCATTGCATGAGAAATCCAATTCCTCTGCTAAAATTATACTGAACGAAATGATTCGATTAACCAAGAACAATGGTCATTTGATAATTGTTGATTTTTCAATTGATAGTAACACATTTTTCTTAGCAAAATCCGGAATCAAATTCATTGAATCGTCAGCTGGTGATGATCATTATAAACATTATAAGGAATACGTTGCTTCTAATGGATTAGATACTTTATTAGAGGGGTCATGTTTGAAAGAAGTTGAAAAACATTATTTTGCTTTCAATGGTGTGGTTCTTAAAGTATTAGAAAAAATTTAACAATTATAATTAAAGGAGACCAAATGGAAAACATAGGTTATATATTATTAGGTATTGCCGCAGTTTGTTGGATTATTGCAGTTATCATTGGTGTAGTTGTTGCTTTCCCTGTTGGATTAATTGGATTGATTGCAATTATTGGAATAGGATTTCTGTTTGCTAAAGTCATAAAAGACAGAATAGGAAACAAGGAAGATGATCATTATTCTAAAAATATTAAAAAATAAATAATGGAGTCAAAATATGTTAATCACAACTCAAGATCAATTTTCGGATTATAATATTTCAAAAACTTTAGGCATAGTAAAAGGAAACACAATTAGAGCTAGACACATAGGTAAAGATATTATGGCAGGTTTACGCACACTCGTTGGCGGTGAAATAACTGAATATACAAAAATGCTAGCTGAATCTCGCGAGCAAGCTTATGATAGAATGGTAGCTCAAGCAGAAGAATTAGGTGCCGATGCAATTGTATGTTTACGTTATACAACGTCATCTGTGATGACAGGATCTGCTGAGTTATTAGCTTACGGTACTGCGGTAAAATTGATTAAAAAGTAATACTCGATTACTGATTCAAACAGTTAATCAGCTTTTTATGTATTTAAGCGAAGATATAAATATAATATTTCCGATTGGTGGAATAATTGTGGGAGTTATATTATTTATCGCTGGAATAAAATGGTTTGGATATAAACGATTAATCGAAAATATTCCAACTTCCAAAATTCGCTCAATAGCGATGGGTCTAGTGGAAATATTTGGTAAAGTTATACCAATAAAAAATAATTTACTGAATAGTCCGTTTTCAAATACTGAATGTGTATATTACAAATATACAGTCGAGCGATGGGTAAAAAGAAACGATCGTCATCATTGGCAAATCGTTAATTCGGGGAAGACATCCTTACCATTTAAATTGCAAGATGGTACAGGCTCTGTATTAATAGATCCAATAGGTGCTAATATTGATATTGAAAGTACAACATACTCCTCCGGTGCAGGAAATGATCCACCATTAATAATCCAGAATTTTCTTAATTCTAACAATTTGAATTATGAAGGTTTTTTCGGGATCAATTACCGTATGCGCTATCGAGAATCGATAATCGTACCTGGCAAGAACTTATATATAATTGGAAGTGCTACTGATAATCCGTTTAAAGCTGATGGTACGGCTCAACACAGCACTGAAGATATAATGATACATCGAGGAAAAGGGAATTTATATCATATCTCACAAAAACCGGAGAAAAGTGTTATTAAATCATATCTAATGAAAGCATTAGGTGGTCTTATTGTTGGCAGTCTAATGATAATAATATGTTTTAATATATTATTAAATATGTTTAAAAACTTCTAATTTCATAATATTATTATATTAAAGAAATATTTTAAATTATTGATAATTAACAAATTGGAGTAAATAATGGGAACGGGAATACTAGTACTAATTTTAATTGCTGTAGCAATAATCGGTTATTTTGTAACGATTTACAATGGCTTAATCAAGCTAAAGAATAATATAAAAAAATCTTGGGCAAATATTGATGTTTTACTTAAACAAAGATCTGATGAGCTTCCCAAACTTATCGCAACTGTTAAGGGTTATATGAAACATGAAAGGGATGTTTTGGAAAATCTTACCAAAGCACGAACCAATTTTCTTAACGCAAATACTGTCGCTGAAACAGCAGCGGCAGATAACATGATCACCGGTGCATTAAAATCACTTTTTGCAGTTGCAGAAAATTATCCTAATCTCAAAGCAAATGAAAATTTTATGCAGCTACAAAGTCGCATTAGCGGTATAGAGAACGAAATCGCTGATAGACGCGAATTTTATAATGATAGTGTTAATCAATATAACATCCGTATCCAATCAATACCAGATGTTATCGTTGCCAGAATGATAGGTTATACAGACGAGGAAATGTTTGAAGTTTCTGAAGTTGATAAACAAGATGTTGAAATAAAATTTGACTGATTTCATATCTACATTAACCTATTTGTTATTTGTGTTATTAATAATATACAAATAATACTATTGCAAAAATACTTATCTAGTTTCTATATTTAACCGGCTATGGTGAGCCTTATTTTTGTTAGTATGGGGAAATATTGAATAATTCTATCATTATAAACTTCGTTACGGTTATTTAATATGAAATTGAAAGTCATATTAGAACCAAGTCCTGAAGGGGGATATACAATTATCGTTCCTTCACTTCCTGGATGTATTACTGAAGGTGAAACAGAAGAAGAAGCTCTTGCAAACGTGCAGGAATCTGTCGAATTGTATCTTGAGCCGGTTGAAGACGATTCAGATTTTGCCCCAAATGAGAAAACATTAGAGGTGTCGATTTGACAGAATTACCCAGTATTGGTTATGAACAAGTAATATCCAATTTACGAAAAGACGGTTGGGTAATTGTTCGCAAAAAAGGTAACCAACTCCGATTGCACAAACGTACTAGCACTGAAGTATTAAAACTTACTATTCCCACACACAGACCAATAAAAAAATCAACTCTACATCATATATTAAAAAATGCTAGGTTTTCAATGGAAAACTTGGATGATTCATAATAAATAATATAAATACTTATAATAATAAACGCCTAAAATGGCGTTTTTTTTATATTAGGCTACTATTTTAGAACTGATTATTAAATTATAATTAAACTTAATAAATTTCATCTGTTCTTTAGAATTAATAATAGTAGCGGAAATTATCTAAATACTCATTAAAATATCTACGAACAAACAACTATTTAATTAATATCATAGGAGTAAAATAATGAAAAATATCTTAAAAGTATCTGTTGTGCTAATGGTAATTATGATGATAAGCTGTGGCAAATCTGACCATAAAACAGTAGATAATTTTTTAGACGATTATGAGAAAGTAGTAGAGAAATGGGAAGCTTCAATTGCCGATGGTGAATTCACAGAAGAAGACTCTGCCGAAATGAATGAAATAATAGAAGAAATGGAAGATGAAGCAAAAGAACTACAGAATGTAACAAAATGGACTAAAAAACAGCAGGAAAGATACGCAAAACTTACCGAACGTATTATGGATGCTATTTTTAAATCAATGAAGATTCCCGGAGGTTTTTCCTTTTAAGCAAGAACGGTTATTACGCAATAAACGCAATACGTTTTAAACGAATATATGCGTAATACACGCAATGCGTGTATTGGGATGTTATAAACAAGCCATATTAAACAAAATCACTCATTAATTTTAACGTATAAAAATTACGAACAAAAAGCAGGCAACATGACTAAACAAGAAAAAAAAGAGGTGACGATTGTAGGTGGAGGTAGCAGTGCTCATATTTTGATTCCATTTCTTTCTGGAGCGGGTTTTACCGTCAACATTCTCACGCGAAGACCTAAGGAATGGTCCCCTAAGATCGATCTTCAATTACACTCGATTCACGGGGAAACCCAGGAGGAGTTTAGTGGTTCCCTGACGAAAATCAGTGACAATCCAGCTGATGTCATTCCACAGGCAAGTTTTGTGATTTTATGCATGCCGGTATGCAAATATCGTATTGCTCTTCATGGTCTGGCACCACATCTTGCGAAAGACAAAGAGGTGTTTGTTGGGACCATTTATGGTCAGGCAGGATTTAACTGGATGGTTGATGAGATCAAGAAAAAGTTTGATTTGAGCAATATCACTACCTTTGC
>JAUXHY010000187.1 GCA_030621275.1 bacterium
TGTTTAAATCCGATTTGCCATCTTCTCTTTTTGACATACCCAATAAAAGAAAGATACATACATCACCAACTCCGCTAGTTGGTGGAATTACAGTTATTTTTTCAACGCTTATAGTACTAATTTTATTCCAACTATATATTAATCCTCAAGTTGAACTATTTATTATTTTTTCTATATATTTTATTTTTGTAGGACTGTTTGACGATCTTTTTAAATGGGATTATAAGAAAAAATTATTATTGCAAACTTTGGGAATAATATTATTTATCATTTCAATTTCTTCAAACATATCACAATTAACTTTAGTTTCATTTTACTCAGATAACAAAATCATAAATTTTATTATTATTTTTCTGTGGATATTGTTTATTATAAATGCCTTTAACTTTTTCGATGGAGTAAATTTTCTCGCCGGCGGTCTCGCTATTATATTTTTCTCAAGCTATGCAATTTATTACAATCAATTAGGAGAAAACCTGCCGTTGATTGTTTTGGTTATATTAATATTTTCAATTGTAGGTTTTTTGGTATACAATAGAGCTCCTGCAAAAATGTTTCTTGGCGATGCTGGATCTATGTTTCTTGGATTTGCAATAGCATCTTTCCCAATTATTTTTAAATCTGATGCATATAATTCATTAGATCTAGCTTTTCCAATTATAGTATCATTTATACTTATCTCTGATACCACATTTGTTGTTGTTAATCGTATTATTGATAGGAAAAGCCCGTTTTACCCAGATAAAACTCACATCCATCATCAATTATTAAATTTAAATTTTAGGAATAGGTATGTTGTAATAATAATAGTCGTTGCTGCCATTTTACATTCAATATTGGCATTTTTTGTGTTAAAAATTGATCTAATTTGGATTATTATACTACTCCTATTATTAAATATAATGTTTATTTTCATACCTAGATTTTTACCTTCACTTTTCGCGAAATATAATTTATGGGGATTAAAAAGTATCTATGATAATATTGTAAAATATTTCGTAGTTAAATAAAATGCGCTCCTCAATTTTATTGATAGTTATAAGTGTCTTATTATTCAGCTGTAAAATTATTACACTGGATGATGAACAAATTATTGCAGATATTCCTGAAGATATCGAATTAATTAGAATTCCTGCCGGAGCATATTCTTCAAGTGAAAACGTAGTAGAAAGATACATTACTTACGATTATATGATGATGAAATTTCCTGTTACAAATTTACAATATGTAAATTATTTAATAGATGCAAATTCTCTAGGCATGATCACTATTGATTCTCTTGGTGTTTTTGGTCATTATCCAGGCGATTCTTTCTGGCCTCCGGGAAATTATCAATTTGTTGATTTTAGTGATAATTTTTCAAGGAATGGCTTTTACTCGCCTAACCATTATTTCACACGATGGCGTTATGTCGAAAACCGACAAGAATCTTATGACAACCATCCTGTAACTCATGTTACTTGGTTTGGTGCATATGCTTATGCAAGATTTTATGGAATGCGCCTGCCAACGGCTGAAGAGTGGGAAAAGGCTGCTAGAGCAAATAGTGGAAATGATTATCCTTGGGGAAATACATTATCGCCTAATTACGCCAATTATAAAGATAGTGGCGATGTATATGATAATGACACAACTCCAGTTGGACATTATAACGGCGATAGCAATACAAATAACAGTTACAGTCCCTATGGAATATACGATATGGCTGGGAACGTTTGGGAATGGACTTCTTCCTGGTGGAGAGATACGTCAGGTAAAATAATTAAAGGCGGCTCATGGAATAGTAAGTTACATGAAACCGAAGTAAAGGATATGTTTGTTTGGTTCGATTTAGGTATCGGAAATTCACCTACAAATGTCAGTCGTGAAATAGGATTTCGCTGTGTAACAGATCCGTAAAATCATTTCTTAAATATACTCCTAATTATATTCCCAAGTTCATTAGTATTTATTAATCGTTCAACACCAACCCATAGAACCGTTCCGGTTCTATTTTTGTTTTTGAATTCTAAGTTTTTTACAAGTTCTTGTTCAAAATATAAGTTTAAATCGTATCCTTTATATCTATATCTAAAATCAATGCGGAATTCAAATTTTACTTCCGGCCATGGATTTAATAATGAATCTTGTATTTGATCGGTTGATAAAAGAATTATTGGTTCTTGTAAGCCGTGTCTTTCATAGTTAAAAGATGGAATAATTGTGTATTTTTCTTGTTGCCAGCCTAAATATATAATAAAATCGTCAGAATCGGGTCCACTATGCGCTCCAAAATGTCGTCCATTAAAACTACTGAATTCATAACCATCTCTATTATACCAAGGACCAACAAATAGACGATGAATATAACGGCCGCTAAATAATTTAGCATATTCCATTCCAAAAAATAGGTTTTTATTATCAAACAAACCGTATTTCCGCATTCCAAAAATTGTTGCAATAGAATGATCTGGAGCCAAAATCATATTGTAAATATCCCACGCAATATCATTTCTACCAACATCAAGAAATAATGTCAATTTTGACTTTGGGAAAAAAGTTGAAATATATCCTGAAGCTGTATGATCATCGTAACTCCAATTCTCAACATAAGCGTCATAATCTCCTCCGTAAGTAACTCCTTTTAAAAAGGCAAGGGCAGCTTGTTCCCAGCTAATTTTATCCGCTTTACTATACGTTCCTCCCGTTAGCGCAGATCTAGTAAATCCAATAGAGACAATAGGATTTGAATAATATGTTACACCCAATATTACTGATGTATAATATGGCTCATATATATTGCGATCATCAAATTTTGAAAAAATATAACGTCCAATAAATCCCCAATTATTAATTCTTTTCTCTTCTAACGTACCTAATAAAACATGAGGAAATCCCGAAGTATTATTAGACATTATTAGTGAAGTATGTATTCCCGGTCCCCACCAAATATTCGCGTTCGAAATACCACCGCCAACACCTTTCCAATGTAAATACATTTGAAATTCACGTATTCCTAAAGTTTGATAAGGGGATTTCTCATGATGGCTTTTGTTATCATTTAATTGAGATAATAGTGGAATACGCAACGGTTCATCATATTTTGCATTTTGATCTATAAAATAATACGGTTCAATACTGCCCATCAAAAATTTATTCCTAAACGATAAATTTATTGAACTAAATATTCCGACACCTTTTCCGACCCACCTATCAGACATATTCTCTAAATTAGGAGCGCCGCTATTAAGAAACACTTCACTCCTATACTTAAGACTGAATTTGTTGGCGCTTGTTGAATTACTATAAAAAGTCGGTCGTAGCGCCAGTGATGTAAAACCACTATTATTTTCAATAGCCTTTTGTTCAAAAAACAATAGCTTGAATGGATCGGCAGACATATATATCTGACTTAATAATGTACTATTAAGTAGTATTAATATAAATGTTACAATAATGAATCTTAAATATCTCAAAACACCTCTTGATAATTCGTTGAATATCATTCTAAAAATATCTTTCAATACTTATCCAAAATATATTGGAATAATTTATTTGCCATCCCCTATGTTCTATTTCACTATTAGCGTTTACAATAGTCGGAGCTGATTGAATAAAATCTTGATTAAAATATAATTCATGTTCATAATTAAATGAAAATTTATAGCCCTTGAATAAATATCGTATATCCAGTTTAAATTCTAATTTACCTCCACTTAAATG
>JAUXHY010000248.1 GCA_030621275.1 bacterium
CATTAATTATATTATTGAACAAATTGATATTTACAATTATTTTGGTTGAATATTTAGTCTAGTATCTCCAGTTACATTGAAAGTGGCATGCTATTACTAATGGCTTAGACTAGCTGGATTAGTTCAACTATTCCATAGATTAAATGATGAATGGAAGCATGTTTTTCTGTTTGGACACAATCCACATTTTACCGAGTTACCTAATTTATATGGCAAAACTAATATTTTAAATTTGCCTACGACAGGAGTATATCAAATATCTTTCAAATGTGATAAATGGGCTGATATATCATTAGATAATGGAAAAAACACCTATTTTCTTACACCGAAACAGTTAAAGTAGTAAAAAGAATTTTTATATTAAATATATAACAGTGTAAGTCGATTTTAAATATTAGGAGTCGGTTGAACTTGATTATGCCAAATAATTTCTTAAACTAAAAAATATAAGAGTATAAAAATGACTATAATTTTATATAATTGTAACTTTAATACTTTTATTAAAAAATCTTTTTTTGTCATTTGTTCAGTATGATTTGGGCCGTCCATCATTTGAGCAACGATCATATCAGAATCCTTTGATCGAAAGTAGTTTCCTAGATGGAATTTAGTTGAATAGATAGTACTTCCCAATAACCAAAGAATTATTAACCATCCTAAAATTTCGAACATATCAACTCCATTTTTAAAGTATTAAATAATATTTATTATTTATAACCTAACTAGTATTTATATCGTATTTCCAATCCCTCAACTTATTACTAAAAATTAACACAAAACTCCCTAATTTCTAACATCCAATATCTAATATCAAACATCAAAATCATTTAAATAAAGAGAGCAAAATGTTCAAAAAAATACTACTATTATTATTTCCACTATTTTTATTAGCGCAAAATGCGCAAATACACCACGAAATAAATGCCACTATCAATCCGAGCGAATCATTTATTGAGGTTACCGATGTTGTAACAATCCCCGAAGTGCAGTTAGAAAAAGGAATAAAATTCAAGTTGCATAATGCTTTGGAAGTTGCACCAAATAAGTTGATTACCAAACTTGATGGAACTGTAAATGCAGAAGATATTGGAATGGATAAAGATGATGTGGATTCTGAAAATACTCTGAAACTTAATGTTTATAAAATCAAGATTCCTAAACGTCATTCCGGTGACTTGGAATTGATATTAAAATATAAAGGGATAATAGATTCACCCGTCGAACAAAGTGATGAAAACTATGCAAGAGGTTTTAGTGAATCACCCGGTATTATTTGGGAGAAGGGTGTTTATCTTGCCGGTTCAACATATTGGGTACCGTATTTCAATGATGAATTGATAACTTTTAATTTGACTACCACATTACCAAATGATTGGAAAAATGTATCGGTTGGAAAGAGAACTCTAGATGAAATAAAAGATAATAATCACGTCGATCGATGGGAATCGCCAACTCCGCAAGAGGAAGTGTTCCTCATTGCAGCTCAATTTAATGAATATTCATTTCCGATGGGCGCGGTAACAGCTTATGCCTTTCTGCGCACACCGGATGAAGGCTTGGCAAACAAATATTTAGAAACAACCGCACAGTATATGGAGATGTATCGCAAGTTGGTTGGACCTTTCCCCTATACAAAATTTGCACTCGTGGAAAATTTTTGGGAAACCGGTTACGGAATGCCGTCTTTCACGCTTTTGGGTGAAAAAGTAATTCGTTTCCCATTTATTTTGCACTCATCCTACCCGCACGAGTTGCTGCATAATTGGTGGGGAAATTCGGTCTATGTCGATTTTGAAACCGGCAATTGGTGTGAAGGAATTACAGTATATATGGCAGATCATCTTATTAAGGAACAGCGCGGTCAAGCCGATGAATATCGTCGGGCGACCTTGCAGAAATACACAAATTACGTAACTCCTGAGAATGATTTTCCTGTAAATAAGTTTTTATCGCGGCACGATGCGCCAACCGAGTCTGTTGGATATGGAAAAAGTTCAATGTTTTTCCACATGCTTCGCCAAAAAGTTGGCGATGAATTGTTCGTAAGAGGTTTTCAGAAATTTAACAGAGACAACAAATTTAGACATGCATCATTTGATGATATCAGAATTGCATTTGAAGAAGTTACCGAACAAGATTTTAAATGGTTCTTTGAACAATGGATTGATAGAACAGGAGCTCCTGAAATTGTTTTAGAAAATGTGAAAGTAAAATTTACAAGGGGCATTAATAGTGTATCTTTCACACTAAAACAAATTCAAGATGATAGTGTATTTTATCTTGATGTGCCGGTAGTTATAGTTACTAATAATGGAACTCATACAGAAGTAGTTGAGATGAATGAAAAGGAAGTTAAGTATAGTATTTCTGTTAAAGATAAATCACTAAAACTGTTGATTGATCCTCAGTTTGACTTATTCAGAAAATTGGATCCGAGAGAGAGTCCTCCGACTTTTACCAAAGCTTACGGCGCTGAAGAAACCTTGATCATCTTACCGGATGAGAGTAGCAAAGATTATGATCTTTATAAAGAATTTTCTGAATTATGGGTAAAAGGCAAAGAAAAAAAATTTACATTTGGATCACTAAAAAATATTGATGTTCTCCCAACCGGAAAAGCGATTATGCTGCTTGGATTAGACAATAAATTCGCACCAGTTGTTAATACTGCAATTAAGGAATATGGGTCTGAATTATTGAAAGATGGTGTTAGGTATGGTAAGAGAGAACTTTCATCCGAGGATAATAGTTTCTTTATATCAGTTGTAAATCCCAATAATATGAAGTCAGTTGTTACATTACTTTTAATTGGCAATAAAGATGCTGTTGATGGATTGAACAGAAAGCTTCCTCACTATGGTAAATATAGTTATCTTGCATTTTCCGGCTCTGAACCAACTAATATTGATAAAGGGCAGTGGTCGG
>JAUXHY010000076.1 GCA_030621275.1 bacterium
GGGTGTAATTATTACAATCTGCTTCAATCCAGCAGACCATCCATCGGAGTAATTTCTATCGCTCTCTCATCGTGGTAAATTGATTTTACTACTTCAGGAATCACCGGAATTAGAATCTCGCGGTCATTACTTTGAATTACGTAAATATCATTTACCGGTAGCCATAATATTTCAATCAATTCACCAACAATATCACCAATGTCAGTAACAACTGTATAGCCAATTAAATCAGCGGAAACTTGATTGATTTCATCATCAATCGCTACGGCAGCATATACATATTTTCCTTTAATAGCTTCCGCGTCGTCGCGTGAATCAATTCCCTTGAATACGCAACGAACTTGTTTGCCATCCTTCGCTTTTTCTAATACCTCAATCTTGGAACTCGATGTTTCAGAGTCACCTAAAAATATCGGTTTTTCCGATATATAATCTTCACAATATCGAGACAAAGGCGCTAATCGTACACCACCTTTCATACCAAATGGTTTAGATACTCTTGCAATGGCAAACTTTTTTTCCATATTACCTAATCTTTCTTCTCGTTTTTATCGATAACATCTAAACGGGCGCGTTTTCCACCATTTTTTGCATTAATTGCAAATAAAAGTGAGCGCAGGGCAGAAATATTTCTACCGCGTTTTCCGATTACTTTTCCAAAATCGCCATCACCAACAGTTAATTCAAATATTATTTGTTGTTCGCCTTCAACAGCGTTAACATTTACTTCATCCGGTTTATCAACTAACTGTTTTACTACCGTTTCTATGAATTCCTGCATTACTACCTCCTATCGGTATCGATTATTTGTCGTCTTTAGCTTCGTCTTTTGACTTAGCATCTTTTGCACTCGGTTTCTTTTCAACTTTTTTCTTGGGAGTGCTTTTTTTAGTTGTCGTTACTTCTTTTATTTCTTCAGCTTCTTTTTCCTTTTCAGCCGATTTCTCTTCAGTAACTTCTTTTGTTTCGGTCTTTTCTACTTTAGCTTCTTCCGTCTTTTGTTCAGCTTCTTCTTTTACCGGTTCAGTTTTTTCTCCCACCTTTTCTTCAGTCTTTTCTTTAGTTTCTGTTACTTCTTTTGTTTCCTGAACTTCTTTGTCTTCTACTTTTTCTTCCGTTTCTTTTGCTTCCTGAACTTTTTCATCTTCTATTTTTTCTTCCGCATCTTTTGTTTCAGATTTTACATCAACCGATTCATCAGTTTTTTCTTCTTCTACTTGCTCTTTCTCTAATACACTACTAGCAACTTCTTTTGCTTCTTCTTTCTCAGATTCTTTAGCTTTCTTTTTTGATTCTTTGTCAGCTGCTGCTAATTTATCTTTAGCTTGTGCTTCTCTTCTTAGATCAAGTTTCTGTATTTCTTTTTCTATAGCTTTTTCATCTAGACCTTGCTTCATTAGATGCCATTTCATGGCAATACCGGCTCTTTTCATCAATTTGTGAGCGATGTCAGATGGTTGTGCACCTTGTTGTAACCAGTGAAAAATACGTTCTTCTTTTAGTTCAAAATTGTGTTCTTTATCTTTAGCAATTGGATTATACCATCCCAATTCCTCAATTGCTGCACCATCTCGTCGTTGACGTGAATCCATCACTACAACTCTATAAAATGGTCTATTTTTTCTTCCAATTCTCTTCAGTCTTATTCGTGTTGCCAAAAGTAATCTCCTCAGTTGTTTCCCATTAAATTCATTGAATTTGCAGACATTCCTGATAATCCCGGTATTTTCATCTTACCCATATTTTTCATCATCTTTTTCATTTGAGCAAATTGCTTTAGCAGCTGATTTACTTGTTGTACCGATCTACCTGAACCAAGCGCAATTCGTTTCCTTCTGCTTCCGTTAATTTCATGTGGATTTTGTCTTTCCCACGGTGTCATAGAATTAATAATTGCTTCTGTCCAAGTTAATTGTCTATTATCAATTTTTAGACCTTTCAGAGCTTTACGGTTCATACCCGGCATCATTCCTAATACTTGCTCCATTGGTCCCATTTTTTCCAGTTGTCTTAACTGGTTTTTAAAATCTTCTAAATCAAAATCATTTTTTCTAAATTTTTTCTCTAATTTGGTGGCTTCTTTTTCATCCATTACAGATTGTGCTTTTTCCACCAATGATACCACATCACCGAAACCAAGTAATCTATCTATAATTCTTTGCGGTTCAAATTGCTCAAGACCATCCATTTTCTCTGAAACACCAACAAATTTAATCGGTCTACCGATAACTTCTGTGATCGAAATCGCTGCACCGCCTCGTGCGTCTCCATCCAACTTTGTAAGGATAGTTCCGGTAATATCTAATACTTCAGAAAAAGCCAACGCTGAATTTACAGCGTCTTGCCCAGTCATACTATCAACAACAAATAGAGTTTCGTCCGGTTTTGTAATTTTTGCAATTTCTTTGATCTCGGACATCATTTCATTATCAACGTGCAATCTACCTGCTGAATCTAAAATTACAATATCAATTTTTCCCGATTTTGCTTTTTTGACGGCATTTTTACAAATATCAATCGGCTTTTTGCTATTTTCAGAATAAACGGGAATATTTATTTGTTTGCCTAAAATCTCTAATTGCTCAATTGCCGCCGGACGATATACATCAGCTGCTACCAACAAAACCGATTTTCCGGTTTTTTTTAAACGATTTCCCAGCTTTGCTACTGTGGTAGTTTTTCCAGAACCCTGCAATCCTGCTAATAAAATTACAGATGGTTTACTTTTGCCAAGTTCTAATTGAACAGGCTTTTCACCTAACAATGTTATAAGCTCATCGCGGATTATTTTAATAAACAATTCACCCGGTTTGACAGACTTAATAACTTTAGTTCCTTCGGAACGCTCTTTCACCCTCTCAATAAAATCGCGGGCGACTTTATAATTTACATCGGCTTCCAGTAATGCACGACGGATATCCCGCACAGTATGCTGAATATTGTCATCGGTTATTTTACCGAGACCGCGTAAATTCCGGAAAACGGAATCGAATCTATCTGCTAATTGAGTAAACATATTTTTTCAAGTAATCTTAAGCTTATAAATTTAATTGGAAATGTGCACTATATTCAATTATTTTTAAGGAACAAAATAAGAATGGCAAAATAGATAAATTATACGGATAAATATTTATAAATTTACTTTTAAGAATTAGGAGAAAAAATGTATTTATCATTTAAAAACATTATAACTATTTGGATTATACTTATTGTAAGTACTTCGTTTTTGATTGCTCAAAGCGGAAATGTTAAAACCCTTACCGACAAAGCTGTAAAAGAATACCAAAATGGAGATTACTCTGCTGCAATAAAAGATTTAGAACAAGCTTTGGAAATCATGAAGCAAAAACAAGGCAAAGAACTTAACTCTTTACTCCCGCAAACTCTGCCGGGTTGGACGCGGGGAGAAAGTTCATCTAAACCGATGGATCCGCGTGGAATTGTGGGAGGACATGTCGTTGAACAAACTTATAATAAAGGGAATGGTTTCATAACTGCTACTTTAATTTTAGAAGCCCCAATGGTAAAAGATGTAAAACAAACATTAAATAGTCCACAGTTAGCCCAAAACAGAAATGATGCTAAAATAGAATTAATTTCAAATAAAAAAGCGCTAGTAAGATATCAAGATGATCAACGTGAGGGTGAAATCTCAATGCTTGCCAATAGCACTACCGTTGCGGTGGTTTATGGTAAAAATGTAACCCTGCGAGAACTAAAGAATTATGCTAAATTGTTCAAATTCTCGAAAATTTCTAAAATAAAATAAATCGTTTATCGTATTAAAATAGTTCCAAATAATTTGTTTTTAAAATACATTAAATCTCTATCTCCAGTATACAGAACCATATTACTGTTTTTTATTGTTACATCAACTATATATTCGCAGGATTCACTTCGATTAATTAGTCTTTACAACTCTACAGATGGTCAAAATTGGATAAATAACACCAATTGGTTAAGCAGTTTATCGATTTCAGAGTGGCATGGAGTTACAGTACAAGATAGTTCTGTTATTGCCATTGAGCTACCACGTAACCATCTATCAGGAAAACTTCCGAATGATATATGCCAATTTGCAAAATTAGAAATATTAAATTTATCCGACAATAACATTTCCGGTGAATTACCTGATTCTCTGAAAAACTTAGTTAGGTTAAAAACTTTTAATTTGTCTCACAATAATTTTAACGGTGATATGAATAACATATTTGGCAATCTTAACAAAATAATATCGCTAGATGTATCTTATAATAATTTGACCGGTAATATCCCAAAAGATTTAGGAAGATTGATACAATTGAAAGAACTAAATCTATCAAATAACAATTTTCGAAATAAAATTCCAATCGAAATATTCCGATTACAAAATTTAATCGAATTAAATCTACAGAATAATTCGTTGACAGGTTCAATTCCACGTCAAATTGGTAATTGTAAAAACCTACAGATTTTAGATTTATCACGCAATATGCTGACCGGAAACATACCTAAAGAAATTGGCAAACTAATAAAGTTAACGCAACGATTAGCACTTGACCATAACGAATTAAATGGAATGATACCAAAAGAAATTAGTTTGCTATCCAATCTTCAACACATTTGGCTAAATAACAATCAATTTTCAGGAATTCTGCCTTTCGAAATCGGTAAAATGAAAAATTTGAGATCAATATTTATTTATCAAAATAATTTTGTTGGTCCTATTCCATTAACCGTTGGCAATCTTCGAGAATTAGAAATATTTTACGGACAGAATAATTCTTTTGGCAGTAAAGTTCCTCAAAAATTTTGGTTCTTACCTAAATTAAAAATGTTGAGATTAGAGAATAATCAATTATCCGGAATAATCCCGAGCGACCTGAGAATATTGAAATCTATTCAGTCAATTAACTTAAGTAATAATCGTTTTGATACCATGTCAGATTCAATAGTGTTTCCGAATTCTCTGCTATCATTTAATATAACAGGTAATAATTTATTTTGTAAAAGTAATCTCGGTAAAACCGATAGTATTTCTGTGGTAATGGCAAGTAAAATAATTGGATTAGAACAACAATATTGCGATGATAATTCATGGTCTTCTTTTTCAATCGGAACAAATAATATTAATTTCGAATATGTAATAACAGATACTACCGCAGAGCGACAATTTTGGATCACCAGTAATAATTCAAGAACTAATATTCTACTTCTTCATCATTTCGATAATAACAATTTTTATCTTTCAGATACTTCAGTAATAATCAATCAAAACGATACGATTTATATTTCAGTAACCTACTCACCAATTGATGTTGACAATCATTATGATGTATTAATCCTTGAAGACATTATTAATAAAAACAGTCAATTCGTTTCCATTATTGGAGAAGGAGTAAAATCGATAATCCCTGAAAGAGATATTTCAATTCCATGGAAATTAAAACTTCATCCAATATCAATTGAAGCAAAATCAGATACAATTAATATTATGTATGATATACCAGAAAAAAGTAATGTAAACATTACAATCTTCAATTTAGGAGGACGACCAATAAAAACAGTCATAGATGGTATTGTCGATACAGGGTTTTATTCTTATACATGGGATGGTTCAGATAATACAGGAAATCCCCTTGAAAGAGGAGAATATTTGTGTGTTATGCAAGCCGGTATGTTTATTCAAATACAACAAATATTACTATTATTTTAAAATACATGTAATAATTTTATCAGTTAATAATAAATTCAGTTAACTAATTTTAACCTAATACTATCTAAATGGACAACTTTTTTACAAAATACAAAAAACTTCGAGAAGACCAAAAAATTGATCTTACTGATATTGAAAATCGAACAAAGATAAACATCAAATATTTAAAAGCTTTAGAAGCTGGTAATTTTGATTTAACACAGGAACCTTATACAAGGTTATTTTTACGCGCTTATATTAATGAAATTGGCGCTGACCCTGATGTAGCAATAAGTGAACTTTCTGAATATCTATTAAAAAAAGATAGTTCCAAATCTGAAGAAACTGTAAAGACTGAGCAAGGGAAAAATACATTTGGAGAGACAAAAATGGATATCTCAATTCCATCTGAGAAAAAAAGCACAGATTTTCAAGACATTTCTTTAGTGATAGATAAAAAGAAAGAAAATAAACGAACTAATATTCCTCCAAATTTAATTAAAGGAGTTCTCTTTCTTGTATTTTGGGTAATAATTATAGTCGTAATTCGAAATATCACACTTGAAACCAAAAATGAAATCCCAAATGCATTAAATAGCCAAATGGATGACAATAATATAAGCTTTACAAACTTTCAACAAATACAATCAGATTTTCTTGAGATAAGCTCCCTACAGACTGCAATTGAACAATCACTTCCATTAATTATTAAAATTGTTTCAAAAAATGCATTGGGGCTTATTTCTAAACAAGATTTATTAGAAATAAAACCATTTTCAATCACTGCAGGAGATCAAAAAACATTCTCATTTGACACAAATCTTGATATATTACTAAATCACTCTGAAGGAGTTACCGTATTCATAAATGGAGACGCAATTCAAGATATTA
>JAUXHY010000085.1 GCA_030621275.1 bacterium
TAATTGCCAATAATGCTCCTATTATTCCCTCTAAAATACCTTCTATGATAAATGGTGTCCGGATAAATTGCTTGGTAGCGCCAATAGATTTTAAATTTTGAATGAGATCTTGTTTTGCATAAACAGATAGTTTTATGGTATTAGAGATTACAATTATAGTAATTATTAACAATCCAAGAGCAACATAAGATATTATTTTAATAGTAATATTATAAAAATATTCCACTCTTCTGATTAAAGTACCCTCATAGACTACTTCATCAACATTGGGAATATTTTCCAAATTAGTAACTAGTGGTTCAACATCAATTTCTGTATTACCATGTTTATCTATATTTATAACAGCACTGTTAGGAAGCGGATTATACCCTAATATGTCAATCAAATTTTCATCGAACTGATCTTGGTATATCTTTAGGGCATCATCTTTGGTCACTAAAGCAATAGATTGAACTCCATCCAACTCTTTTATTTGATTTACTATCAGCTGTGCATCCTCAATTGTAACGTAGTCCTCAAAAAACACTTCAATCTTATATTCTGATCTAATGTAGTCAATTAATTGATGTGAATTTTGATGAACTAATATAAAAGTTCCAATTATCAATAATGAAAAGAATACTGAACCAATAGCGGTAAATGCAGTTAATTTATGTCTCCAAAGGTTTCTTATCCCTTCATGGAATAGATAAAGTATTTTACTCATCCGGTTTGTATAATTCCATTTTTAATTTCTATAAAGCGGTGACCCAATTCTTTAATTAGTCTATAATTATGTGATGTCATTAACACTGTAGTACCCTTTCTATTAATTCGTTCCAATAGTCTTATGATTTGCAGTGCCGTTGATGGATCTAAATTACCTGTCGGTTCATCTGCCAAAATAATATCCGGATCTTTTACAAGACCTCGAGCAATGCAGGCTCGTTGCTGTTCTCCTCCGGATAATTCCCGTGGATATTCGAATGCTTTATCTTCCAAACCAACTTCTATTAATAGCGCCATCACCCTATCATGTACCTCTTTCTTATGATAACCAATAACATGCAGCGGTAATGCTACATTTTCAAATAAATTACGATCATTCAATAAATTAAAATTCTGGGAAATCATTCCAATATCTCGTCTTAAATTAGGCATTTTACGTTTTCTAAACTTATTCGACGAATATCGATTTATATGCACTTCGCCTCTATCCGGTAACAAGTCCATATAAATTAAGCGGATGATGGTTGTTTTCCCCGCTCCGGAAGGTCCGATTAGAAATGTAAATTCACCCGGTAATATCCTTAAATGGGCATTAAAAACGCCCATACCGTTAGGATATGAGTACGTTACATTGTTAAATCCAATCATTATAATATCATTAAATTAATATGGTTCTATCTGAAGAATAAACCGTAAATAAATATAAAATACGCCGCAACTAATAGAAATGAGTAAATCCGAGAGAAAGGTTGCTTTACTCGTGACAATGGAATTAGGACAAGTCCAAATGCAATCATTATTGGAATCTCAAAAGTCATAATTTCTGGTGGACTTACTATCGGTTTTACAATACTGACAATACCAATTACAGACAAAATATTAAATAAATTTGACCCAATTATGTTGCCAACTGAAATACCATGCTCCTTGTGAAATGATGCAACAACTGATGTCGATAACTCCGGTAAAGATGTTCCTAGCGCCACAACTGACATACCAATTACAACTTCACTAACACCAATAATTTTTGCAAGTTCAACGGCTCCTTTAATAAATACATCCGCACCAATATATAATCCTATCATTCCAAGAATAAATAATATCAATGCTCTGCCCGTTCCACCTATTGGTGTCACTGATTCAACATCCTGTTCACGTCTATACTTTATACATGACCAAGTATAGAGTATTAATCCAATGAATAATGTTATTCCTTCAATTCGAGATATGGTTCCATCATATAAAAAAATAATAAATACAATACAAACAAATAGATAAATATATAAATCATGTTTTATACGATTAAAATGAATCGTTATAGGAAATATTAACGAAGCTAATCCTAAAACTAATCCAACATTTGCAATATTCGAACCTACGATATTTCCAATAGCAATATGTGATGCATCTGTCAGTACTGCTTTCAGACTAATAATTAATTCAGGTAATGACGTTCCAAAAGCAACAACAGTCAACCCAATTACTAACGATGATATCTTTAACCGATTTGCAAAAAATACAGCACTTTTTACTAGCCAATCTGCTCCAAAAAATAGAAAGACTACACCAATAATTAGATAGAGGAAACTAGTCAACATTATAAATAAAGAGAATTCTTATTTATAAATTCCCAAACAGGTTGTGTTACCATATATCGTATAGTTTTATTTTCCTTCCACCGTTTACGAATATGAGTAGCTGATAATTCAAATCGTGAAATATTTGCGAATTGTATTTCACTTAAAATCCAATTAGGTACTGAACTCGGTCTAAATCCGGGACGGAGCGCAACAATCACTTGGCATTCTTCTAATATTTTTAATGGCTCACGCCAATTATGAAAATTCTTAAGAATGTCGCTACCAATTAAAAAATATAACTCGTCTCTTTTTAGGTTATGTTCCTTTTTAATATATCTAATAGTATCAATAGAGTATGATATTCCTCCTCTTTTAATCTCAGTATCCGATATATCAAAGTGAGGATTACCTTCAACAGCAATTTCTAACATTTTCCACCTATCTTCAACAGAAGAGGCAATACCATTCGATTTAAGTGGATTCTTTAAAGCTGGAATAAATATGATTTTATCAAACTCTTCAGCTTCGCATATTGTTTGGGCGATTAACAAATGCCCTAAATGAGGTGGATCAAATGTCCCACCAAAAATACATATTTTCATTTTTTATCGTCCGATTCGGCAGCACTAATATAATCAAGGGATTTCTCTTTTAAATCAGCCGATAGTATTTTGTCTCCATTAGATTGGTAATAATCCTTGGCTTCATCTACTTTTTTCATTAATGAATATGATTGGATTATTCCTGCATGTGCATCATCAGCAAGATCAGTATCATAGTATTGTCTTAATAGATCTTCGTATGCTACTATAGCAGAATCATAAGCGTGCAGCTTAATATACAATAATGCTGACTCTAATATTTTTTCAGCTAATTTATTACGGAGCTCTTTAACTGTATTATTTGCTTCGCTGCGATATTCAGAATCCGGGTATTCTTCAATAAATTCCTGTAATTTTTGCAGTGCCTTATCAGTATTACTTTGATCGTGGTAATAATTTGGAGATTCGGCTACATAGGCCTGACAAATCCTCCATCTGCATTTTTCAACATAAGAACTGTATTTCATTTTTCGAGTCAATCGTTCGTACTCAGCGATTGCCAAAATATATTCTTTGTTTTTAAAATATGATTCCGCCAAATAATACTGAGCATCATCACCCCATTCAGTGTGTGAACCGCTTAATACGATGATTTGAAATTCCTGTTGTGCATTATAATACTTTTTATTCTCAAGAAACTCTTGACCACGTTTATATCGCTCTTCTAGCGATAATTTCTCAACCGGTTTTTTCCCCGCACAACTAACCATTATTCCTATACTAATTAATATTAATAATATATAAATTATTCTGTTTTTAGTCATTCTCTTTACAAACTCCATTGAACGGATATTCCTTTAATAATATAAATTGATTCTAATCCTATAGATACGTCTAAATTGTAAGATAGTTCTTTATTTTTATTAGCGTTCCATAATGCATCTAATGCGCTAAAAATATGGTTAAATAGTAGTACGCTAGCGGCAAATTTAGCATTTTTATAAAGAACATTACTATCATTACGTAATTCTAAGTAGTGTTGTTTATTTGGAGTCATCACTATTAACTCAATTTCTCCCTCTTTGATATTCTTATTTATGATTTCCCAATTTAATCTTGCATCATCCCACCCGGCAACAAACTGGTCATATTTACCGATACCTTCATAAAAATCCCAATCTCTTAGCTCAACATACTCAATATTAGGATTTCCCATTAAAATTTTAGAGGATTCATATCTTCCATTTACGATAATTGTAATGTGATGACTACCATCAATCCGCACATCATTAACTTCAGGATATCCGCTTGATTGTATATCACTTAACAAAACTGCACTACCATTTACCCAATTATTCATATCCCAATGTTCATCAGCCCAATTTTCATACTCTTTAGTAATATTATCTCCCTTGTTTGTCCAAGATATATATCCCGCAATACTTGCGACTTCAACTCCGGCGAACAAAACTGTTTTCCACCATGGTGAACGATTTAAATACTGCCCGAATCCGGGAATTACTAAAGATGCTACCATGGGTTTTAGGGAAGATGTTTTACTATTAATGTCTAATGAATCCGTAAATATTGAATTGTGAACAAGATTTGTTAATTCTATTTTCGTAGCAAAACGATTATCGAGATTTTTCAATAAATCCTCAGCGCATACAATAGTAGAAATTGTTATTAATAATATTATTGTTTTCCGCAAGTTAAAACCCGAGTAATAAAGTTAGATAATATCGATTTTCATTACCATAGTTTACTTTGTCTCTATTGTAAAGCTTAGTAAAATCTGTTATTCCACGGTGCACTTCAAAACCTAATGCTGTTGGATAATTATAAAATGAAAATCCATTAAATCGTAATTGTAAACCAACCGATTGTTTCAAATCAAAATCGTTGGTCCAAGTATCTCCTAATTGGTATTCAAGACCTATTGTAGAATTTTGCCATATCATCCAACCTAACGGTATATGTTCTTGTCTAAAGATCGGAATCCGCAAGGCAATTTCCGAAAAAATAGATTGTGTACCTTCAAAACTGTAATATGGATAACCTTGAATACCATCCATACCGCCTCCAAAATAATTGAAAAATGATTCAACCGAAGAATTTGATAACCAACCACCTTTCGTAGTAAAATTAAGCGTCCATCTTTTTGATGGTAAAACTGATGTATGAATAGAACCATTTGCATCAATTCTTAAATAATTATTCGGAGCAAATTGTTCGATTAAAGTACCCGAATCTGATAAATTTAATCCGTCGATAAAATCATTCATTTCATAAGAAATATTTGCTTTGAATCTATACCCTTTGGAAGGATTAATATTTCGATCAACGGTTGTCTTAATATTATCCCATCCGAACTTGATACCTGTCGACAAACCACGGTAATAATCGTAAGCATATCCGATTTCAGAACTTACATTGACAATACTCTCTTTAATATATGCACGATATCTTTGCCATTGTGTATAAATATCAATTACGTCATTGCCAAAAAAAGGCAATTTCAAGCCTGCTCGCATTAAAACAAATCGGAATTTTAATCTATCATCAATATCATAAACCGAATATTTAGATTGTTCAACCGTATTCCGGGTAGCATACATAAACTCAGTATAAACAGTTGGATATAATTTTCGATAAGTTAAATTAAAAGAAAAATCAATGTCTTTATCAAAATTAACAGATGCTCCCCCACTTACCGACAACTTATCTAACATTTCACTTGAATAAAAATAGAATCCCGGTTTAAAAGTACCATAGTCAATCATTAATCGCGGCATCACAAACATTTGTGCAAAATTATCCTGATACTTTGTTGCAACACTATTATCCGGATTATTGACAGATGGTTGGTATTCTGAATTTCCAAGATTAGAATAAACCACTGAATTAACTACTCTCGGATTATCTATTAGTGCAATCTTATATCCACCGTCTTGATATAATGAAAACAATAATTTACCATCTTTGTTTACATCAGGCATAAATGCACCCCCCTTTACATTGGTATAGTTTATTACACCTAAAGTATCTTGTTGAACAATATTATATATTCCGTTTATATCTGTAGAAAAAAGTAACTTTCCATCATTGGTGATACAAACATCTCTTTCATCATTATCAACTGTAGAAATAATATCAGCAACATTATAACAATCAGAACCCGCTTTTACCACTTTAGCCAATAAGGGTTCATTTACTGTATT
>JAUXHY010000153.1 GCA_030621275.1 bacterium
TGCAGCAGTTTGTGCTAATTCCGTCAATTGACTATGATTATTATTCCAGCGAGCTAAAGCACCAACCATAAAACTTGTACGGTTATGCTTAGCATGTTTGCTTGTCGAATGAGGCACAACGAATTCATTGGTCATTTCAAGATAATTATGAACATCAGTAGCACCGGTATCTGAGGAAAAAACATCTCCATCATAAAGTGCATATTCATCTTTATGTTTTAATGAAATATATTCGGTCTCGCGTGTAAAATTAGGAATACCTCCGGCTAATGATTTTATTGTTTCTACTGTTTCCTTTACATCAGGCAAGCCCTCTTTAATTAATTTACGTTTTATTTCTGTCAATTCGCCAACCGTTGGGATTCGCGTAAATCCACCCGGGACAGGTGTGATTGGATGAACTGCACGTCCTGATACAATATCGCCGATGTCATTAGCTAATCGTTTCATACGCAATGCACGTAAAATCACTTCTTTGTGAGTTGGGATTAGTGGAAATACACTAGGTGCTCCAAGTAGATCAGGCGCAACAAGAAAATATACATGCAATATGTTTGATTGCAAAGTCGCTCCATTTACCAATAATTTTCTCAATAATAAAGTCTGTTTCGATATTTCCAAACCAAGTGCGTCTTCAGTCGCTTTTAGCGATGTCATCTGGTGACCAAGAGAACAAATACCACATATTCGCGATGTGATAATCGCAGCTTCATGAAAACTGCGTCCTTTTAGCATAGCTTCAAAGTAACGCATTGCTTCAACAATTTCTAACTCAGCACGTTCTAATTTTCCATCGCGCATATTCACAACTATATTACCGTGACCTTCTACGCGTGTAAGGTGGTGAACATTAATATCTAAATTTTTACTCATTTTTAACCTTTAATTATTTTGGCATGCTTTGACTGTGGTCATAGCTATTGAACAATAAAATACGTTTTTTTGCTTCATCAAGCGAAATACCATGTTCAGTCAAAATCTCTAACATAGCATTTTTATTTGGGTTGGAAATTAATCCGCGGCAGCCCGTACAAAATTGACCAAAACTCGGACAAATTGCGTCACATCCTCCTCGTGTTATTGGACCTAAACAAACCATTCCTTTATCGAAAACACATTCATTTTCCTTTAATTTACATTCAACACAAACTGCTGAATCCGGTTTGATTGGTTCTTGACCTGCTAACAATGATTTCAGTACTTTTAAAAATTCAGGCATACTCATTGGACAACCGTCAATTTTGTAATCAACCTTTACAATAGCCGATACCGGCATCGCTGGTAAAGTTGGGAACCGATATTTTTCATCTCCGTAAACCGCTTCACGCACTTCTTCAATGGGCTGCAGATTTTTCATAGCATTTATTCCGCCTTGTGTTGCACATGCACCCAAAGCAATTAGCATTTTAGCACGACGTCGAATATCATGAATCCGTTCAACACACGAAGGTGTTGATATTGAGCCTTCAATAAATGCAATGTCGTATTCTTCGGCTTTGTCATCCATTGCTTCGCGAAATTCTACGATATCAACATGTTCTAAAATATCAAGCAAATCATTTTCTAAATTCAACTTATTTAACTGGCATCCTTCACAACTTGTAAAATCGAAAAACGCAACTTTTGGTTTATTTTTTGCTTCCGTAGTCATCAGATTGCCTCCTGCAAATGCTTTAGTTCCGGATAATGGTAAACAGGACCATCTTGGCAAATATATGAATGATTTATTTGGCAATGTCCACATTTACCAACTCCGCATTTCATTCGTCGCTCTAATGATAAATAGATGTTTTTATCTGGGATTCGTTTGGTTTTTAAAGACATTAACACAAATTTATACATTATCGGAGGACCAACCACGGCAGTAATTGTATTTGGTAAATCTAAATCCAAGCCGGGAATTAATGTAGTAATAACTCCTGTATTTCCCTTCCATTCCGGTGTGCCTTGGTCAACTGTTATGTGATATTCAATATCATTACTCTTATCCCATAGCTTCAAATCGTCAGGATATAGGAGTTCATCAGGGGTTTTTGCACCGTATAAAATTATTAATCTGCCGTAGTCTTTACGATTATCAATAACATAATTGATCAAAGATCTTAATGGTACAATACCAATACCACCACCAATAATTAAAATATCTTTCCCTTTAAAACTTTCTACATCGAATCCTTTTCCATATGGCCCTCGGATACCAATTGTTGAGCCAACTTTCAAATTGTGAAAAATCTTAGTTAACATTCCGACTTCTCTAACACAAAGTTCAAAACTACCCTCTTTAGTTGGAGACGAGGTAACAGATATCGGAGCTTCTCCGGCACCAAAAAGCGAAACCTGTACAAATTGACCTGGCTGATGGCCTAATGAGCGACCTTCGGGAAGTCTAATTTCAAACCATTTTTCTTTCTCAGTAAAACGCTTAATAGCTATTATTTCTGAAATATCGGGAGAATACAATTCCTGCGTTTTTATATCAGATATTGCAATAGACATTATAACCCCTCTAGATTAAGCCCGGATTGTTCTACCGGACGATTTAAATATTTTTGTTCGTATTCATCACACAATTGATTTACAATATCAACGATACTTATACCGGCTGTACAATACGCTGTACAACGTCCACATCCAACACACCACGGCTCACCGGTAATATAAGTAATATATCTAAATTTTCGGAAAATCCGATGTCTTTGACGGTCAGCTAGTGATTTTCTAAAATTTTCTCCTCCGGCAACAGCCGCAAAATCATTCAGCATACATCCATCCCAAGACCTATCACGTGTACCATTCTGCAAAGACAAATCCATATTATCTTCAACATCAAAACAATAACAGGTTGGACATACCAAATTACAAGTTCCGCACCCAACACATCTTTTAGCTACTTCTTCCCAAACCTCAGCATTCCAGGATTGTTCAAATACTTCAGGCAAACGATTATAATTATATTTTAGTTTATTTTGGAATTGTATGTGGTTTGACGAAATATCCAATGCATCGCATAACCCATTAAATTCCTTGATAAGTTTTTCACCTTTTTCTGTAATTATTTTTACCGTGTAACCATCATCATTTTTTTCAAGATATATATCAAACCCATCTGTATCATGTACCGGCATCCCGACCGATTGACTAAAATGGAATTCATCAGGTATAAAGGAAACACCAATAAAACTACTATTTCGTCTACGTAGTAAATAATTTTCTTCTGGATTACCTTCCGTAAAGTTATAATCTAATTTCAATACTGCTTTCATGTCATAACTGTGTACACCGAGAAATATTTTTTTCTCCTTTCCTATTGTACCTTTTTTATAACTATTATCTTTCCTTGAATAAGATAATAACAGTTCTCTAGGCGGTAAAAAATATTTCTTTATTGAATTCAATGTTCTATTATATTCGAGTATAACTGAATCAGATTCTACAACTTTTGCAAAACTATATGATGCATCTCCTTTTTTATGCGGTGCAAATACAGTTCCTTGCTTTTTTAAATGATCTATAAAAGACGGCAATTGTTTTTTATTAAGTTGATATTTTTTCATAACTTATCTTCGATAAATATTCCTAATTATTTATATGTTTTGCTGCATTAAATTTATTATTATAACCAAATAAATGTTTTAAATACGACTTCAATGTCCGAATATACTCATTAAAATAAACTCACAACAATTATTATCAGTTATTTTTAATTGTGTAAATACCTATTGCTTTTAATATGTACGTTTTATTAACTTCTATACGTTTTTCGTACATTAATACGATATATGTCATATTTGCAGAACAATGAAAACACCTAAATCATCAGACACCGAATCACTAAAATTCAAATATATCGTTGAAACTGCCACTGAGTTATTCATGCGCTTTGGCGTGAAAAGAGTAACCGTAGAAGAAATTTGCCAAACTGCTAAAATCAGTAAAATGACCTTTTATAAATATTTTAAAAATAAAATTGATTTAGCTGAATACATAATCTTTTTAATGCTTGATACTAGTCAAAAAGAATTTGATCAAATTATTAATCAGGATATTCCATTTGAAGACAAAATGAATCAATTCATTAAATTTAAAATACATTATGCAAAACAATTCAGTAAAGAATTTCTTATAGATTTTATGCATCTGTCCGACAACATACATCAAAGGATGATGGAATACTCCGAAAAGAATCAATTATTATTTATTCAATTAATTGAAGAAGCACAAAAAATGGGCGAAGTGCGTAAGGACGTTAGCATAAATTTTATCAATTTTATGTTCAATAATTTTATGGAACTACGTGAAGACGATAGATTTTTAAATCTTTTTGGAAATGTGGAAAATATTACTTCCGATATGTTAAACTTTTTCTTTTA
>JAUXHY010000089.1 GCA_030621275.1 bacterium
TACGATCCGACTTCACAAAAACAAACCACTCAAGATATTGAAATAATTGTTGTTGTAAATGGCGGAGCAGACGATCCAACTAACAAATCAGTTAAAAGATATTTAAAGGGTGGTGATAAATATTTTGCCAATAGACCTGGAGTTCGTTTAATTACGACTGATATCAATAATATTGGCTATTGCCTCAATCTTGGTGTAAATAGCGCACAGGGTGAATATTACGTTCAATTGGACTCAGACGACCGTCTAAAACCGGATGCGTTGGAAAAAATAATTCAAACTTTTGATTCAGATTCGACTATCGGAATGGTAATTGGTTCTTACGAAGTATGGGAAAAACTTGACTCCGCTGAAATAATCCGCGATGAAAATATTCCGGTGGTTACGCATTCCGAATGGACAGAGACAAACGGATGGAATAATCTATTACGCATTAATGGTGCCGGTGCTCCGCGTGCAATTCCGATTCAGCTTATCAAAGATATTGGGTTTTTCGAAATGAATGAGAATCCTTTTACGCGCAATTACGGAGAAGATTATGATATGGTTTTGCGCATCAGCGAAAAATATAAAATCGGCCGTATTTACGATCCGATTTACGAAGTGATCCGCCATTCCGGTGGCACCGATCATTCTATTGATCAAGCTACAGTTAACCGTAATGATGAGGCAAAAGATTGGATGCGGAAAGAAGCAATATTACGACGTCAGGCAATAAACAAATGAAAAAGCAGCCAACTATAATAGGAATTGATGGAGGTGCTAGTAAGGTTAGTGCTCACATTGTTAAAGTTTCTGAAGATGGTAGTAGTTTTATACTTGGTATAGAAAATTCTATAAAAGAATATCATAATTATCCTTACTTCCAATATGATTTTAAACTGGTTAGTCTTCCAATTCAATTGCAGCAAATTCAATATAATAATATTGAGTTGACTCCTGCTGAAATAAAACAATCAAAAGTTTATTATACAGCATTTAGAGATGCAATTTCTGATTTAGTCAAGCTCACAAAAGCTGAAACTGTGTTGATTGGAATCGGTATGCCGGGTATCAAAACTGCTGACGGGCGCGGTATTACTGCGATGGCGAATGGTCCACGCATGCCTGATTTTGCATCAGAAATTGAACAAAGATTATTAGATGCAGGCATTGCTTTAACAGCACCAATATCCAAACTTGGTAGTGATGCCGATTACTGTGGCATTGGCGAAGAATACGCCGAAAACGGTGCTTTCCGTAGTATCGAAAATGCATACTATCTTGGTGGCGGAACAGGTGTTGCCGACGCATTAAAATTAAATGGCAAATTGATTTCTTTCGATGAATGCAAAGATTGGATTGCTAAAACTTGGGAAATGAACGACGAAAATGGAAACTCTATAGAAATGTATTGCTCAGCCAATGGCATACAATCTGTTTATAGTGAATTATCAGGTATCTCTCAGTCTGAATTAAAAGAAAATAAAATCTACTTAGAACAAATTTTAGGACTGGCTGCAAAAGATAATAAATTTTCAATTGCCACTTGGCAAACTGTTAGTAAAAGTTTAGCTGGTTTACTATTTGAGAGAATCTGTACCATTTATTGCGGATCACAAAATAATTATTCATTCGTAAACCCTAATAAACCACAGCTTGATTCAAATCATACTTTTATGAATACATTATTAGATAGAATCGTGATTGGTCAACGATTAGGATTTTTATTCAAAAATCCATTAGCTCAGGAATATTTCATTCAACCGCTTATAAATAATTTATCGGAATTAATTAGAAAAAGTAAATCCTTAGATACGCGTGCAAAGTCACACTATTTAAAATCTGACAAATTTGATACTAAAATTATTATCTCTTCCCAATTACATGAAGCCCCTGCTCTTGGAGCGGGGATTGATGCATGGCTAAATTTTAATAATGGCTAATACAGTAAATCAAATAATAAAAGAACCCATAATCAGTGTCGGAATAATCCTACCGAAAGATAAAAAAACCGAAATAGTCATTGATCTTCCAAATCCTTCCAACTATAAAATTGACTCAGGATCTTTATCAAAAAGATTAACTGTAAAGTGTCAATGGGATGCAATCTTAATAAACAATAAACTTGTTAATAAATTTACTATTGAACCAATTGATAATTCTAATAACAACGAATTTCCCCCGCATACTGCGGGATTTCCGCTGCGCTCCAACAATTATCCAATCATCCAATCAGTTACAACCGGTAGAGGATTTCACTGGCAAAAAGAAATTCAAGTTCAATTACCTGGAAAAATCATTATTAAAAATTATAATAGATATTTATTTATTATTAATGAACTTCCGGTAGAACAATATTTACCATTCGTTGCCACATCAGAAATGAGCCCTGATTGTCCGCCGACTCTATTGGAAGCACAAACCATTGCGGCGCGCTCGTGGTTGCTTACTAATCGAAAAGTAAACCATCCTGAATTAAATATAGATGTCTGTAACGATGACTGCTGTCAACGCTATCAGGGAGTTATGGATGTTCCTGATCAATCATTACAAGTAATTCGGAAGACTTATGGACAAATCTTGCGGTATCGCAATGAAATATGTAATGCGCGCTATTCAAAATGCTGCGGTGGAATCACTGAATCATTTGAAAATGTTTGGGAAGGAAAACCAATTCCCTATCTTTCAAGTATACCGGATTTTCCACACTATAGTAATCAAACAAATGATTTACATAATTTTATTAATTCCTCCCCTCCCGCCTTTTGCAGTGAGAAATATGTAAAATCATCTGATATTCAAAAATATCTTGGCAAAGTGGATAAGTCAGATTCGTACTACCGTTGGAATATCTCATATTCACAAAAAGAATTGACATCAATTATCAATCAAAAATTGGATTTAGAAGCTACCAGTATTATCAATATTTCACCGCTGAAACGCGGTTATTCTGGACGGATAACAGAATTGAAGATATTCTACACAGATAAATCTAATAAAAATAAATCAATAGTCCTGAATTCTGAATATAAAATTCGCAATGTTTTGCATAAACAATTTTTATATAGCTCAGCAATTATTATTGAACAAAAAACACAGAGGAATTCTTTACCTGAAAAGTTTAAATTTATCGGTGCCGGTTGGGGACATGGCGTAGGATTATGCCAAATTGGAGCATTAGGAATGGCGTTAAATGGATATTCCGCGGGAAATATTCTTCAACACTACTTTAAGAATACGAAAATTGAAAAAATATACTAGTTAACATGGATACATCATTACATTCTATTGATTGGACAATAATCGTTGCTTACATCCTTTTTTCGATTGGTGTAGGTATATATTTCACAAAACGCGCCAGTAAAAATACCGAAGAATATTTTCTATCCGGACGGACGTTACCGTGGTGGATAGTAGGAACATCCATGGTAGCAACAACTTTTGCCGCCGATACACCTTTGGCAATTACAGAGTTTATTCGTGGTGCCGGGATATGGCAAAACTGGTTTTGGTGGAATCAACTTTTAGCTGGACTATTAGCCGTTTTTCTCTTTTCCCGCCTATGGCGACGCGCCCGGGTGTTAACCGATAATGAATTATTGGAGATCCGCTATTCTGGTAAACCGGCGGCTTTCCTGCGTGGATTCAAGGCAGCATATTTCGGCATCTTGTACAATTTTATTGTGATGGGATGGGTCATCAATGCAATGGCATCAGTAGCGGCGGTAATGCTAAATATTGATCGTTGGACGGCAGTTTGGATTTGTGTTGCTATCGCTCTTTTGTATGCGTTGCTTGCCGGTTTTTGGGGCGTGGTTGTAACCGATTTTGTGCAATTCGGAATTGCGATGTTTGGCTCTATCGCTTTGGCGGTTATCGCAGTAAATGCGATGGGAGGAATGGATAATTTATTAGCATCGCTCAACGATATGATACCCGCCTCCTCCGATGCCGTATCGGCGACCGCCGTTACAACTAATACGTTAAAATTTATTCCACCAATACCGGAAGCAAGTTTCTTTACAATGGATTTTTGGGAATCACCATTTTCCAAATTCTTAGTGTTTCTTACAATTTTATGGTGGTCACGCGATAACTCCGACGGTGGTGGTTACATAATCCAACGGATGTCCTCCGCCAAAAACGAAAAGCACGCCCTTCTCGCAACTTTGTGGTTCAACTTAGTACATTACGCATTCCGCGTTTGGCCTTGGATTTTAGTAGCAATGGTTTCAATAGTTGCCTTCCCGGATGTATCCGAATGGGCTCTTGGGGATAAAGTTGGCTATCCGTTAGTTATGCAAAAATTCCTTGGACCGGGAATGAAAGGACTCTTAGTTGTATCCTTTTTAGCAGCGTTTATGTCAACTATTGATACACATTTAAACTGGGGAGCATCGTATTTAATCAATGATATTTACAAGCGCTTTATTAAACCGGAAAAATCGTTTTCAGATCAATCAAAAGCACAACGCCACTATGTTAAAGTAAGTCGCATCCTTACAGTATTTTTGATGATATTTGCTGCATTGGTCGCCGTAAAAATGCAAAGTATTGGAAAGGCTTGGGAATTTATTTTTGCGATGGGAGCCGGTATCGGATTAGTATTAATTCTACGTTGGTTCTGGTGGCGCATTAATGCCTGGACGGAAATTTCAGCACTAATCACATCAATCTTGATAACAGTAACTTTAGAAATAATTGCCGGGATTCAAACGGTAAATTCTGGAATAACATATACACTATTCAGTAGGGCACCAATTATTTTTGGAATTGAACTGCAGATGCATCATAAATTACTGATAATCGTACCAATTTCAATTTTAGTGTGGTTGACAGTAACATACTTAACAAAACCTGAAAAAGAATCTACACTTAAAGAGTTCTATCATCGCGTGCAGCCTGGTGGATGGTGGAAACCAATTTCCAAAGATATTCCACGAACTAAATCAAACGTAACCAAAGGATTTTTATCAAATTGGATAGCAGGTATCGCATTTATATTTGGCGCAACCTTTGCAATCGGGAATTTGATATTTGGCAATTGGGGGAATGGTTTATTATTAACCGTAATTTCAATACTTGGATTTGCATGGATTTGGAAATATACAATTGTAAAATTAGATTCTGATTAATTTAAAATCTATATAGGGACTTAATAATGTTAAAAAAAGTTTTCATAACAGGAGCAAGCAGCGGGATTGGTGAATATGTCGCTTATGAATATGCCAAGCAAGGTGCCACAATCGGCTTAGCTGCTCGTAGAAAAGAACTACTGAAAAAAGTATTCGCAAAATGCGAAGAGTTAGGCGGTAAACCGATTGTTTACGAAGTTGACGTAAATGATCAATCAACTACAAAAAAGACAATCGATGATTTTATAACTAAGTCCGGTGGAATTGATATTGTAATCGCTAATGCTGGAATTAGTGGAAAAGTAGATTTGGACAATGGTAATTCCGATGAAATAAATCGAATGTTATCAACAAATATTTTGGGAGTTACCAATACCGTAATCCCCGCTTTGCCAGCGATGATTAAACAACAATCCGGCCGAATTGTAATTATTAGTTCGATTGCCGGATTCCGCGGATTGCCGGGGCGGAGTAGCTATTCCGCTTCGAAAGTTGCGGTACGGTTTATGGCAAATAGCTGGAGATCATCATTTGCCAAAGACGGCATCAGTTTTACTACGATCTGTCCGGGATTTATTGATACTGATATGACAAGCAGTCATAAATATAAAATGCCGTTTTTAATGGATGTAGATGTTTTTGCTAAAAGAATGGTAAATGCTATTGATAAAAAGAAAAAAACTTACATTGCACCTTGGCAATGGAGATTTATTATTCCATTAATTAAAA
>JAUXHY010000168.1 GCA_030621275.1 bacterium
TATTTTTAGGAGCGATACCACTCCTAAATTACCTAATATTATTGAACTTCCAATTTCAAAGGCATCACTTGTTTCAGCGATCAAATCAGGATTTGGTTCAATTTTAAAATTGTTTAACTGTGGACTTGACAATAATTCGGCTATGGTAGGAACGCGGAATCCTTTACCATATGATGTTCGGAATGCTAATACACCATTTTTATTCCAATTAAGGGCAATTTGCGGAGCAATTATCTGATCTAATAAATTTTTATCTACCCAGTATCCCTCCCATCTACTTCCGAGAGAAATAGTAAAATTATTTGGTAAATTCCCCTGTGTCAAAAAATATGCTGCATAAGAATTGCTATGATGTTTTCCGAATATTTTTGCATCAATTCTTGCATATTGCGTTGTAATTCCACCAACGGTACTCAATTTATTTGTCCAATTTTTACTAATTTGATATTCACCAAATCCTTTTGATTCATGTGAATAATCTTTATTGGTGCGACCATCATTCTGCCATTCAATATCAAAATAACCAAGTTTTAATTTCATCACAGTTTTGGGTGAATAAATAAAATTGAGGAATCCGTTTAAATTGAATTTATAACCGTTAGCTTTGTCGTTTTCGTCACCAATTGGTGCTTCAAAAGGATCAGCAGCACTTTTCCACTGCGATGCCAAACCATTTTTACTTGTATAATAATTTCCGTAAACCGATCCACTAAATCTAGTACCAAAATTCAATTTAACTTTTGATGTCAAACTATATGAATCATTCCACCCCAACTGTGTGTATCCGTCAGTTTTATCACGCTGTAAGCGAAACCACATTCCGTGTTTACCAATTTGCCTTGAATGTGATATTTCCAAAGTGTTGAAAATACCAGGATTATCACGCCATTCCCATTGCTCATATTTTGGCTGACTGTAAATGCCTGCTTTCAACCGAACTCGTGTTTCCGGTTCGATTGGCGCATTGCGAGTAATAATATTCAACACACCGCCCATTGCACTTGAACCATACATCGCTGACCCGCCGGATTTTACTATTTCCACACGTTCAATCTCTGAAGTTGGGATAACTGTCCAACTAATATTACCCGCTGCACTACCCAATAATGGAATGCCGTCTATTAACAATAATGATCTGCTACCTGCTCCAAGCGTATAACCTGAAGCTCCCCGTATGTTAAGCTGTCCTTTTACCGTATTTACTCCAGGTTGATATGTTAATACTTCCGCAAGACTAACTGCACTTTTTTCAGCGATTTGACGTGGTCCGATAACTGAAACTGATAACGGAGATTCCATCACATCTTGCTCTTTTCGTGTGGCTGTAACTACAATTGATGGTGAAGCAAGCACATCTTGCTCCATATCTATTTCAATATCTGTTGATCTGCCACTGATTATTTCCAAGTTAGAAATTGTTCGATTTTTATAACCAATCATGCTGATAGATAAAGCATATTTCCCTTCGCCAAGATTATCTATTATAAATCCACCGGATACATCGGTACTTGTACCTATGAATGTATTCTTCACTAAAATATTTACACCGTATAAAGGTTTATCTGATCTTTTATCAAAAATGTTGCCGGTAATCTTTCCATAATCTTGTCCTAACAAGAAAATTGGGATTGTTATAGTCAACAGAAATATATTATACTTATTTATTACGGATTTTATCATCAAAAAACTATCTCCCGATCAACAATTGTAATTTCTTGTGATTTGATATTTATTGGAGTTGTAAGATTCCGGAGATCATTATCAATTATCATAATTGGAATTGTTTCAGCGGAAAGAAATGAATCAATCCTGACTGCAAATAAACCGGGATCCACGGTAATACCAACCGCAGCCAAATAATACTGACCAGGTAATAGCTGAATAAAATATTCTGCTTCATTTGTGCTAGGTTCGATCAAGTTACTATAGGTAATTAAATTAGAAGCCGGATTTTCTAAGTCTAATTCATCCAAGGCGATTATAGCAGCTGCTTTAATGTCATTTTGCCAATTGCCATAAAAAGTAATTTTTCCTTCTACGCCTGATATCGGCTCTAAACCAACAGGTATTTCACAGGTGACAAATAATAAACTGCAAATAATTAATAATATTGTAATAGGTCGCATTTACAAATTTGATGTTAATTCAAGTCTGATAATGTTGTTACAAGAGGAATATCCGCATTTAGTGATGAATTAATAACTTCAATAAATGAATTTGCAAAACTTGCATAACCAAATTTATTAGGATGTAAAGCATCATAGCTAAACAGTGTGTTTACTAAATTCAAATTCATATCTCCGTTAGAATTAAAATAGATTAATTCAACTGTATAATTAATACCACCTACCGTATAACCGTTTTCTGCAATATTTTTAAATATTGAATACATATCCACTAAATATAATTGATTATTTGAATTAGCAATATTTTGAATAATTACATTATACTCATCAATAATTGCCTTTATCTCAGTTTTTTCATCGACATCAAGAATTAGTGTATCATTCAATGCTGTTTCTACTGAAACATTCCCACTTGCCTTTAAACTCAAATAGTCAGGCAATGCCCAAAATAGAACTATATCATCATCTGTGAGTTCGCGAATACCATTTTTACATTCTCCATAAAGATAAGTTTTATTACCACCGGCAACAATATATGATGGCATACTGGTAAAATATGGCAGATCAGTAATATCTACAATGTTTGCAATGAATATTGGTGCATCGGTTCCGGCTGTTAGCTGATTTACTATATTTGTTAGGTGAGTGGAAAACTCGGCGGCTTCAGTGTACGGGGAATCCTCACTGGCAAGTCCTAAAGTTGCTGATTCAAGCACATCATTACTACCAATCCATAGCGTGATTAATGTTGGATCGAGAGATAATGCATCCCCAATCGCAGTGCGACCTGAACCACGCAGGATTTTATCAACAAAGTGGTTACTATCAGCTTCAACTGCATTAATAGCTGTATATAATTGATTAGCTCTGATCAATGGAATTCCAAGATTATTATATACCCGATTTAAATTCCGATTATTCTCAGTCCCGGCTTCTAGAAAATCAATCGAAGGCGGGTCTGTAAATATATTAAGAGAAAGCCTGCCCTCTTCTTCATTAAAACTAAAACCATTGCCACCCATTATTGGTTGCTCAAATTTATTATCTACTTCAGCCATTTTTGCAATTAGATTTGGAAAACTATTCTTCTGAGAATCTTCATAAAGGGCACCATCGGCAACACCGGCAGTTAATGAATTCCCGATTGCTACAAAAGTAGTAAAGTCAGCATCTCCCCAATTACTTTCTGATTCGGTTGTTTTTTTACAATTAAATATTAATAATGAAAAAATTGTAAAGATTAAAATAGGCAAATGATTTTTCCGTTTCATATTGGTATTTCCTGTATTTAAAGGGTAAATATACAATTAGCTAAGAGAAATACCACGTCCAAGTTTATACAAAAGAGGGCTCCGTTGGAGCCCTCTTGATTCTATTATTACAATTGTTTTATTTCAACAGCATCAATTTAGTTGTTTTCACATCATTACCTGATATTACCTACTTAAGTACAAACCTGCAGGCACTTGCTCTCCGTACTGATTTGTTCCATTCCATATTATTGAGTGCCAGCCTTGTATTTCATTTTTATTCACAAGTGTCGATATTAGCTGTCCTGTTATATCATATATCTCCAAGGTTACATGATTTTCTTCATCTATTCCATATCTAATGGTTGTACTCGGATTAAACGGATTTGGATAGGCAGGTAATACCGTAAACTCCGTCGGTAAAACAGTGACATCCTCAACTGCCAATGTCAGATCTGTTCCTACATAGTTTTGATCAGTCTGATTTGTATTTATTACAGGATAAGTATAACTCACAGGAGAAAACTCCCAATCATCCTTGGTTGCCGTTGATGTACCACTCCAGCCATTGGTTACTGAAGTATTATAATGTCCCGTCGCATTAGTAATTACAGTTGCTCCACCATTACTGAA
>JAUXHY010000136.1 GCA_030621275.1 bacterium
TTATATTAATTTTATTGATACAGTTCTAATTAAAACTCAAGGAAATAAAAAACACAATTATGAATATTAGCAATAAAAAGAAACTGAAAAAAATAATCGCTGTGATGCCTGCCTTTAACGCAGAAAGCACTTTAGAAAAAACCTTTCATGATATACCAAAAGATAGCGTAGATGAAGTAATACTTATAGATGATGCTAGCACTGACAATACTGTTGAGATAGCAAATAAACTAGGTATTACAGTCATTAAACATGATAAAAATATGGGATACGGAAAAAATCAAAAAACTTGTTATGATACTGCATTAAGTATGGGGGCAGAAATAGTTATCATGATTCATCCTGACTATCAGTATGATTCTCGAGTGATTCCCTATGCATCGGGATTTATATTAACAGGAATTTGTGATGTGATTCTCGGCTCTCGCATTAGAACACGTAAAGAAACTCTCAATTCAGGTATGCCAATTTATAAATATATCAGTAATCGATTTTTAACAATTATAGAGAATTTTATTTTAGGACAAAATGTTGGTGATTTTCATTCTGGGTTTCGAGTATATAATAGAAATGTATTAGAAACTATTCCTTACACTAATAACTCAAATGATTTTGTTTTTGATACAGAATTTCTAGCTCAATGTGTATATCATGGTTTTCGCATTGGCGATATTCCAATTCCTACTCGGTATTTTGACGAGGCATCTTCAATCAATTTCAAACGAAGCTTGAAGTATGGATTTCAAACTATTTTAGTTATGTTAAAATATTTGATTCAAAAAACCGGACTTTTTAAGTTCAAAATTTTTAAATCTTGAATCAAAAATAAATTGAGGAGACATCATGATAAAAATACAAGGTGACTTTCTTCTTAATGTAAAAAATAAGATTCTGAAACCATTGATAGAAACACTACACTTATCTTATATTTGGAAAAAATGTATAAATAATAGATATATTATTGCGAGTACAATACTATTAGTAATAATGATATTGCATTCTCTATATGGACAATGGGTAGATGATTTTTGGGAACATAGTGCTGTGGTAAGGGAGTTGTCCACTCATCCTTTACATCCACAGCATCCACTTTTTAATGTAACTAATTCTCACCCTTTCTTTTCTCCGTATCTACTTTTAGTAGGACTACTATCCAGATATGTATCATTGACCCCTGTCGATGCACTAATGATTACAGGAATATTTAATCTAGTTTTCTTACTTGTAAGCCTGCGTTTGTTTATTAATAGCTTCTTCAAAAAGCGCCAAGATGCCATAAGCTTTTATTCATTAATACTAATTCTTTTTATGTGGTCGGCGTATGCATGGGATTGGAGCGGATTTATTCATTTTAAGATTTTAGGTTTTATCTTACCTTATCCGGCAACATTTTCTATTGCCACTACTTTTTTAATATTTACTTTATACTATCGTGCTTTAGAATCATTTAATTTGGTCAAATACATAATATCCATTATTCTAACCGCAATAATTATTCTAACACATCCAACTACTAGTGTTTTTGCAATTCTAGGTATAATTTCTATCTCACTTCAACTTTATAAGATTCTAGGTTTAAAGGCAGTTGCAAAAGGTATTTTATTATTAATAATGGCTTTTTTACTGACAATGTTATGGCCATATTTTTCAATAATAGACTTGTTTATACATAATAACATAGAGTTCAACGCCACAAGTGATACTTTCTATAAAAATATTTCTTTAATTTGGCCAACGCTAATTTTAACTCCATTTGCATTGCCTATATTTATATCTCGATATAAAAAAAACAGATTTGATGCACTAGTCTTGTTATTATGTTTAGCAATGTTAGTCTATCTAATCGGATATGTAACTAATCAATATGGAATAGGTAGAATTATCTCATTAATTGCCATATTTATACAAATTCATATTGCCGCACAATTAGCTAAATTGGAAAATGTAAAAACAATTGGAAAATCATGGAGTGCTTTACCAGTAGTTTTTTATGTTCTCATAATAATTTCTTCTAGCCATATCAACAGAACTGTCCTTAGCAGGGCGTATATGGGGTTAAGAGGGATTAATTATAACTATTATGATTATAATATCTTAAAAAATAATGTCAAACAATATGATGTAATCTTATCAGACCTAGGAACCAGCTGGATGATACCAACTTTTGGAGGTAAAATTATAGCTTCAAAGCATCCAGCACATTGGATTGACGACCATCAAAAAAGGAGAGATGACATTAATCGTTTTTTTTCCAAAGATGTTTTACATTCCGAAAAAATTATAATCATTAATAACTACCAAGTTGATTATATTTTTATCAATAGAAATATAGTGAAAGATTTTCAATTATATTTTGGATTTGGTGAAATCATATCTGACGATAAAGATCATATACTAATAAAGACTCACAAAAATAATTAAATATTTTATTTTAACATCTTGGGTGTAAGGAAGTAGGTATTTTCTCCATTCTTCTTTGAAATTTTAGCCCACTTATCACATTTGAACGATATCTGATAAACTCCGGTAGTTGGCAAATTTGAAATCTTAGTTTTACCATATAAATTTGGTAATTCGGTAAAATATGGATTGTGCCCAAATATGAAAACATGCTTCCATTCATCATTCAAATTTTGGATTAATTGAACTAATTGAGACATTGCTGCTAAATAAATATCATCAGTAATTGTAATTTTACTTTCAGGATATTTGAGACACTCAGCAATAATCTTAGCGGAATCGTAAGCTCGCTTTGCCGAGCTTGATATAATTTTATCAGGAATTATCTTTTTTTCTTCTAATTTATAGCCAATCAATAATGCATCTTTTTTTCCACGTGCTTTTAATGGACGTTCCCAATCTGATAAAGATGAATCGTCCCAAGAAGATTTACCATGACGAATTAGCGTGAGTTTTTTCATATTTTGCATGATATGTCATTCTGAGGAGGAACAACGAAGAATCTAAGGTTTTCTCTTCTCTTTATAAATAATAGATTCTTCACTCCGTTCAGAATGACACTAAAGCGTCAATTCAAAAGATTTAACAAGCATTCCAGGGCAGGTTATATTTCCGTATTGGCGACCATCATATGATTCAACTTCCGGATTAATTTTTACATTATCGCCTATGGCTTCAAGTTCACCACCAAACAGATTATATATTGTATCGTCAAAACGCATAGTTTCGATAGGTCCAACAATCTCGCCATTTTCTACCCAAAAACAGGCATAGCGCGTCAATCCGGTGATACGTCCGCCAATGTTATCACTCCAATTCAAATAGTGCAAATTAGACAAGAATAACCCTGTACCTAATTTTTGCAAGACATCCTCAGCGGGAAGTGAGCCGACATCCATCTTAGGTGCCCTTAAATACTCTTCACCTGTTGCATTATTGGACTCAACTTTGTATTCTTTAGCAGTCCTCGAACTGATCATCGTATTTACGAGATTTCCCTTCTTGATAATCGATAGAACTTCTGGTGCAATCTCTCCTCTTTCGTTAAAACGCGGGACTAAACCGGAACGGAAATCTTCACTCAGAGAAAATAGTGTAGAAAGTTTTGTACCCTCATCACGCATTTTAATGAATGCACTGCTTCCCTGACGAATATTTGCCTCACTTACACCTTGCCAAGAAAACATTGATAGAAAATCTGCCACCGCTTTTGATTCAAACCAAGTACGGTATTTCCCCGGCTTCATTTTGACCGGTTTTTTATTCATCAATTCTAATTTTTGCTTGGCATCTTTGATGTATGCTTCATATTTAGATTGATCCCAATCGCTACCTGCAAAAGTACCTTTTACCATTTTATGGTCTTTATTCACCAATGAAAAATCGAGAGAAAAAGTATCGGTTTCAAACCAATGTTTCTGTCCGGCTGAATTACTGCTACCGCTAAATATTCTTCCGGAAGCCCAAATTCCCACCAAATCCACACCTGCCATAACCGGAAGTAAAGCGTCCACAGCTTTGTCAGTATCTAATCCATTTGCTTTTTTACTTTCTCTTGTTGAGCCGGTATTTTCCGGCAAAACAACAAATGGGTCTTCCGGTAATTGTACAATTTCCGCTCTTAAGCGATTTAATTCGTCAACAGCATGTTGATAATCAGTTTCATAATCACCGCTTAATGTGATTTGTCCCTGACAATTCCGATTATTATATATGAAATCGAATGATACATCAGTATTATTAACCAATCCTGTTTGACGAATCTTTGCATTATTAATTCGGATAAATTGGCTATTTTCACCTTGTAAAGATAAAGTAAGGTGTTCACCGGTTTTTAAATCCAAATAAATTCGATCACTTATCTTGTTAAATATTTGTTCCATAATAATTCCTATTAGGCGCCGCCAAAAATGGCAACATCTTTAAATAAACATACCGGAGAAGCGTGTCCAACTCGAATAACTTGACTCGGTTCTCCTTTTCCACAATATGGAGTCCCGTACATTTCAAAAGTATCCTGATTACCGACCATTTCTAAGCTTCTCCAAAATGGATTACTGATTGCTCGATAATTTGGATTGCGAACTGTTTTAGTTAACTTACCATTCTCAATTAATTTACCATATTCGCAGCCAAATTGAAATTTATTGCGATAATCATCAATTGACCATGAGCGGTTACTTTCCATGTAAACACCTTGCTTAACCGATGAAATAATTTCGTCAAATGTAGAATCTCCCGGTTCCAAATTAATATTTCCCATTCTATCAACCGGTGCTCTATTCCATGAACTAGCCCTGAAATTCGCTGTACCGGGGACACCGGAACGTA
>JAUXHY010000183.1 GCA_030621275.1 bacterium
TTGCCAATTGTGTTGAAAAATACTGTGGATGCATATCGTGTACTACCAATTCCGGATTTACATCAAATATTCTTTGAAGATGCTCAATCGTCATTTTAAAAAAATTATATGCCTCAATATTTTCCAAATCGCCAATATGTTGGCTGATAAATGCATTATCATCCTTTAGGAGGCAAACTGTATTTTTTAATTCTCCGCCAAATGCTAGTACTGTAGGACCGGTCGATTTAACAAATACAGGTTGCGGCACAATTCCACGACTTCTTCGTAAGTAACGTAATTTATTTGCGAGATGAATTACAACCGAATCATCACTTCTTAAATAAATATCGCGATTATGAATAAGAAAATAATCGGCGATACTTTTTAATCGCTCAAATGCGTCGTCATTATCAATGCAAATTGGTTCTTCGCTAAAGTTAGCACTTGTCATGACTAGTGGAGTATCAAGATTTTCAAACAATACATGATGAAGCGGCGTATAGGGTAGCATCATTCCGAGATAATCATTCCCTGGTGCAACGGATTCAGCGATATCACAGTATGGTAGTTTTTTCAATAATAAGATTGGAGCTGTATAAGAGTGAAGAATTTGTTCTTCCTCATTCGAAATAGAACAATATTGTTGAGCAGTTTTTAAATCTTGTGCCATTAGTGCGAAAGGTTTTTCATCGCGCCCTTTCAATTTACGTAGCTTTTGCACCATATCATTATTGGTTGCATCAACTGCGAGATGATAACCACCTAAACCCTTGATGGCGACAATTTTTCCTTCCTTGAATTTTTCTCGAGTTGCTATAATCGGATCTTCAACATCTTGTAAATTTTTCTCTGAGTCAAATAGTTGTACCTGCGGTCCGCATGTCGGACAGGCATTCGGTTGAGCATGAAAACGACGATTAGCTGGATCATCATATTCGGCTTGGCAATCCGCACACATCTTGAAATGTTTCATAGAGGTATAGGGACGATCATAAGGAATATTATCTATAATCGTGTAACGCGGTCCGCAATTTGTACAATTTATAAATGGATAATGATAGCGTCTATCATTAGGATCAAGTAATTCTTTTAAACAATCTTTACAAACTGCAATATCAGGAGACATTAGAGTTGCTACAAAGGCATCGTCACTAGAATCTTTGATAATAAAATTTTCCGATTTTAAAGGTTTAATTTCTTTAAATGATATATCTGTTATCAAAGATAGCGGTGGGGCTTTCTGTTTGATATTATCAATGAAATTGTTAACCTGATTTATTGTGCCTTCAACTTCAATGATGACTCCCTGTGAAGTATTTGACACAAAGCCGGTTAGTCTATTTGAATCAGCTAAGTTATAAATAAATGGTCTGAATCCAACACCCTGCACAATTCCTTGTACAGTAATATTTTTTCGAACAATTTTCAACGAATTAAAAGAAATCAGGATTTGTGGATATTGCTAAGCAACCAACTAGTCCACTTATCCATGCCTTCTCCTTTTGTTGCAGAAATCTCAATAAATTTAATATTTGGGTTTACTTGACGAGCGTATTCTTTACATTTCTCTACATTAAAATCTACATAAGGTAGCAAATCTGTTTTATTGATAATACATAAATCGGAAACACTAAACATCGTTGGATATTTGTGTGGTTTGTCATCACCTTCGGTAACACTAATTATCACAACTTTATGTGCTTCACCAAGATCAAATAATGCCGGGCAAATTAGGTTTCCTACATTTTCAATAAATAAAATTGAATCATTCTTTAAATCTAGCTTTTTTGAACCTTGATTAATCATGTCTGAATCTAAATGACAGCCGGTTCCGGTATTTACTTGCACCACTGCCGCGCCTGTGGCGTCGATTCGATTTGCATCGTTCATCGTTTGTTGATCGCCTTCAATAACGGCACAAGTTATTTGGCTTTTTAATGCTGAAATTGTTTTTTCTAAAATAGTCGTTTTGCCGGAGCCTGGAGAGCTTACTAAATTGAGTGTAAAAATATTTTTTGCCTCAAAATAGCCACGATTTTGTTCAGCGATTAAATTATTTTTTACAAGAATATCTGTTTCGACTACAATGGTTCGACTGTGACTATGATCGTGTGTATGAGAATGGTCATGTGGATGACTATGCTCATGATCATGATGATGCGGATGGGAATGTCCTTCTTCTCCCGGTTTTCTAATAGTTACCGTTTCATTTGGTTGACCGCAACCGCAAGTATCACACATAACATCTCCTTAATCAATATTAAATGATTTGATTGATAATTCCTTACCCTTTAATAATTCATAATTAAAATTATCACATGTTGGGCAGGGAGAAAAATCAGATTCCATTCTAAAAGTTTTATTACAAGATTTACAAAAAGCTTCAGCTTCAATTTTATCGATTTTGAGTTCTGCACCGTCTGCAATTGTATTTTTACATGCTGCTTCAAAACAAAATTCTAATGAATCAATCATAATACCTGATAGCTCACCAATTTCTAAATTTACTCTATTTACTTTAATTGTTTTTTCTTCATTCGCCTTTTGGCAAACTATATCAACAATGTTCATAGCAATGGTCATCTCGTGCATAAATTATATATAAAATTTGAGTAAAGAAATTACGAAGTGTAAACGATAATCAGAAACATAGGATGCACTAAAAATTCAATAATTATATCAAATATTTACTATGATGATAAATCATATATATTGGATTTTACTCATGATTTTTTAAATAGAGAGGTTAATCGGAGGTTGTTAATAATAACCTCCGATTATTTTTATTTTCTATTATATTTTAAAAATTATAACGAAATGTAACTTGACCGACTATAGCTGTTGCAGTATCCATATTTTTATATTCAGTTGACCAATATGATACTTCAAATCCAATTAAAAACCCTTGTAGGATATCATAATAGGCATTTGCAAAAATTGTAGTATTCTTACTTCTTGCACCGTCGTTCAAATCGCAATCACATGGATCATCCATAACAATTCCTGTAGAAATTGAATAATTTGTTTTCGGATTGAATTTTAGATTGAGCCAGCCTCCTTGTGAAGCTACACCATCCATTGTACTTGCGTTTCCAATTCCGCCGAGCATCGAAGCAGTATTTGAGCCAACGTAAGAACTGCCATTTAGTGTAAAGTGCTGAGTAATCTTCGCACTTAAATCAAGATTTGCAGACCAAGCTTCATATTTTCCGTCTGTGCCTAATGTGTCTCTTTGTGCATAATGACCGGACAACCCAATAGTATGTTTATTAAATAATTTATACGCAAGTCGCCCTTGAAATTCAGGAATTACTGCTGCAGTACCATCATCAAGTCCATCGCCATTAATATCCCCACCAATATTTCGTGAAAGGGCGATAGTCCATGTAAATCCATTATTAGTATTAAATAATTTAACCATTGGTCGTCGGTATCCGATATCTCCTGCCCACCAAGCAACTGTATAATTTATTGTTCCGGGTACTAAAGGCGAAATAACATCGGAATCTTGACCGGCACGGATTGTAAAATTCTTTAATTTTGCTTGTACATAGACTTTGCGGATCATTATCCCGGGTTTATTTTCTCCACCACCAACACCAAAGAAGTCAAATTCGATTTTACCCGATATGTCACCTTTGTTAACTAAGAATCCTAATCTTGATTCATTAGCTGTGATATGTGTAGTTGGAGTAGTATTATCCGTAGATTGTGGTAATACCCAACGTGCAAAATTTCCGATAGACATTTGATCGGTATTGTAAATCATATCTAATTTAAAATAGCCGTATGGTT
>JAUXHY010000166.1 GCA_030621275.1 bacterium
TTACCCTTGGGACCCAAAACGCCAAGAGAATGTGCGTCGTCAACCATAACTCGGGCATGATATTTCTTAGCTAAAGTAGTAATTTCTTTAAATTTAGCAATATCACCTTCCATGCTAAATACTCCATCGGTAACAATAAAACGTGCACGATTTGGATCTGCAGAGGCCAAATGATATTCTAAATCTTTCATATCGTTATGGTTAAATTTCCGTTTTATTGCACCGGAAAATCGGATTCCATCGACGATTGAGGCATGATTGAATTCATCACTAAAAACATAATCCTTATGATCGGCAACAGCACTGATAACACCGAGATTCACTCCAAAACCACTTGAAAAAACTAAAGCATTATCCATATCTACAAATTTTGCTAGTTTCTCTTCTAACTTAGTATGTAATGTAATATTTCCATTTAGAAACCGGCTGCCTGTCAACCCTGAACCGTATTTCTTTAATGCTTTTACTCCTGCTTCAATAACTTTAGGATGAGTTGTTAATCCGAGATAATTATTTGACCCTAACATTATTTTCTTTTCACCGTCGATAAATACTTCAGTAGCATCAGATTTTTCAATATTTGGAAAATAGGGATAATATCCCAAAGCGCGAGCAGTTTTAGCGCGGGTAAATTGGTACATTTTAGTAAAGACATCAGGTACACGGCCAAAATACCGCTTTCGAGTAGCAGTCATTTTTTGTTTTGCAACGTCTTTAAATTCTATGAACATTAATTCTCCCTATTATACAATAATTAATCGAATAACTTTATGAAATGTATTACAAAAATTTCATTAATCCAAAAATACTGAAAATGCGTCTCCTATTTTATCACAAAATGCATCATCCGCATTACTTCAAAATAGTCCTTTGTATTAAAAGTAATTGTTTGTGGATCAATTAATTTACAACCCGGATAAAATGATGCATTATAAGCTTGTTGGTGCTTCTTAAAACGTAATTCAACTTTATATTCATCATAAGTTGGAAGCACGCACATAGTTAAATCGCTTTGTAGGGCGGACTCAGCACCTTGCCAAATCTTTTCAATTGCTTCTTTGGGATGCAAGCTTACGGTTGAATCACCTTTGCCTTCTTTAACAGCAACCGTAGTTATATTTTTATTGATATTATTCACATGTTTGCATAACTCATCATCACCTGCAAGAAATGCGATAGGAACATTAAAAGTGGCTGCTAATAGTCCGTGGAGCAGGAATTCTGACGTGTAATGATCATTTATTTTAAGATAATCCACATAAGAACCGCGCATGGTGTGGGCTAGGGGATTGCCACTTGATCCGGCTCGTGAATGATAGCCAATAAACATTAGCGCATCAAATGATTTATCCAGCTCTTGTACCATGGCATTGGGGTGACCGCTCCAGCCACGGATTAGTTTTACACCATCCGGTAAATTTTTGGCTGTAATGTTTCTACCGGTACCGTGAGCATCTTGCACAACAATCTTCTTAGCTCCGGCAGCCATTGCTCCTTTACAGGCAGCGGCTACTTCGGCTGTCATCTGTTTTTGGAATTCTGCGTAATCCGGTTTATCATTATCGCATTCGTTCCAATGTGTAGAACCGCAAACACCTTCAATATCAGCACTTATATAAATTTTCATATTATTTATCCTTTACATTACTTTTTACACCAATTTTATATGCCCTGCCAATCTCATCGCCAACTTTATGGTATTGCCGTGTACCTGTTGCGTAAATAATCGGATCAATCTTTTTAATATCCGGTTTACCGTTGGTTAGGCAATCATCATTGGCGTGCGTTTCCATGATTTCCCCGATGAACAAAGTATGCGTGCCAATCTCAACAGTGTGAATCACTTTACATTCCAAATTCAGCGGACATTCTTCAATCAGCGGAACGGTATCTATCTTGCCATAAAATATATTGAATAATTTGGTCTTATCATTGTTTTTTCCGGAATAAATTCCGCAAAAGTCAGTTTCTTTAGCAAGGTTGGCACCGGGAACATTTATCGAAAATGTCCCATGCTTAATAATACCATTATATGTATATCGCTCCAGGCGGATTGCTACTGAAATAGCAGGCGGATTATGGCAGGCAATTCCGCTCCAGCTTGCCGTCATAAAATTGGGTTTTCCGTTTACCATTGCTCCTACGAGCAAGGTCGGTTTTGGGTATAGAAACGTACTTGGTCCGAGTTTGGTTTTTGTCATATTGTTTGCATATCCTTGAACACCATAAAATTTACTAGTGTATGCAAACAATTAGCAAACAAGTGCTAAGTTATTTTTTATTCCTTTGCTTTGTTGTTAATACATTTTTGTTTAAAATAATACAATGTTTTGTTTTTCTTTGTGTCTTCGTGGTTAGTAAAGATTTATATCTTTTGTTTACGCTTATAGAATGGAAATACTAAATAATGATACATATAGCAGCCCATGCAAAAATCGAATACGGAATCCAAAATTGCAAGTGTTAAAAGCACTCCGGCAACAATGAAACTGGCTGTTGGCATACCTATTAAATAAAATATTAATGACATAGAAGCCGTAAGCAATCCTACACGCACAGCAAATAGTTTGGGTGCTTGGTCGATTAATTTTATCGGCAATTTTATAATTTTTGCTATTTTTCCGGCAATCCAATTAATAAGACTATATTTTCCTTTATCGAATGCTTTGATCGTAAAATCAAAAACAATAAATGCTATATAATAAGGCGATCCCGTAATAAAATAACCTACCAATAGCCATACATTAATAAATACTGCTAAACGGTTAATATTCCCATCTATCTTTTTATTTGAGATTGGGCAAACAATGCTGTCTAATAATTTCATAAGATTTATATACTCTTTAGTTGTTAATTAGTTCAAATTAATATATAATTGAAATGGAATTAGTCGGATTGGCTACAGTTTTGGAGAATTAACCACGAAGGCATGGAGAAAAATAATTATAATAAAAACATTAAAAACAATTAGCCACTAATGCACGAATAAAAACACCAAAAAAGTGTGTCATTCCCGCGCAGGCGGGAATCCAATTTATTTTATTCGGAAGTCTCTTTGTTATAGATCACAGGCATTTGTCCTTTCCACTTTTTCCATATATCAGACTCTGTAATAAGATCTGCCATAAAATGCCCTACATTTATTCTGCTTGTTTTACCTGCATTAAATACTGTATCACGAATAGGTGATGGATAAACCTCATATTCTGTCACTTTATCTTCATTGGTCAATCCATCAGGACGGACAGCTACCCATTCAATTTTATCATCATCTTGACCAATTTCAACTCGCAAATAATCTGCAGCATTTTCATTATCCGATTGTGGCGGTAATAATAGTCTGATTAGCCCCATTACAACTTTTTGCCCAAATGAAATTTGTTCATTTAGATCACGGTTTACATTCCCTGCGGTATTCATAAGAACATATTTTACAGTATTCTTAGGATTATTTACCATAACCGCTTCACATAATCTGCGTGTTGCATCGGTAACTAATTTACGTGGATGCCCAAACAAACCTTTAAATGTTAAATTATGTCCAAGACAGGAAGCAACTGCATCAATACCCTTAACCTGTTGTTCAAGTTCTGAATCGCTCAAATCCAATAAACTAGCTTTGATTATTTCTAAATTTTTATGGTTTTTAACTGAATCAGAAAAAACTTCAACCGAGCGCACAATTATTTTAACTTTTTGGTCACGGTTTAATAACTGTTCAACAAGCAACCTTCCGGTTGCACCGCTAGCACCTACTACAAGGATTTTCAACATCTTGGTTCCATTTAAATTATTAAGTAATTAATGGTACTTGGTCCGAGTACAGTTTTTGTTATCAGAAAACTATTGTATTTTCTCTGTATAGTGTTTTATCCAGAATGCAAAGCTTAACCATTGCAGTCTATATTGTCCTTTATAACCTTTCCTTGAAAGGATTATGTTTCGATTTTTTAAGGCTTTTATACCATTATTAAGAACAGAATCTTTGCCCTTAAAAGCTTTTCTTATTTCGGCTTTTGTTATCCAATTGTTCCAATTATTTG
>JAUXHY010000031.1 GCA_030621275.1 bacterium
CTGCCAAATAATTCGCGAAAAAACGCTACTGCTATCAAATACATACCATAACCGGTTGCATTACCCAAACCATCTAAGAAAGCTTTCCCTGGTTTATTTTGCATAGCAAATGCTTCAGCTCGACCCATAACAATGCAATTTGTAATTATTAGTCCTACAAATACTGATAATTGCTTGCTGATATCATAAAGATAAGCCTTTAATATCTGATCAGTTAGAATTACCAATGATGCAATTACAGCAAGCATTACAATAATTCTGACTCGATTAGGAATGAACTTTCGTAAAACCGAAATAGTCGTATTAGACATTGTGAGAACAAATATTACAGCCAATGTCATTACAATTGCCGTTTCCATTTTCACAGTAACAGCAAGAGCGGAGCAAATTCCCAAAACCTGAGCTGAAATCGGATTATTACTGATCATAGGATCAGTCAATACAAGCTTTGATTTTTTACTTAATATACTCATTCTATAACATCCTCGCCTGCTTTAACTCTATCTAAGAATGGTTTATATATATTTAAATCGTGGGCGATAAATTTATTCATCCCTCTTCCTGTTAGCGTAGATCCTGATATTCCATCTACCTGATGAATTGCATTTATATCATTTTGGTTTACTTGCCCCTTTACAATTTCAATACTAACTAATTCACCTTCCTCATTATAAATATGTTTCCCTTTATAGTTAGAAGTAAACCACTCTTTTTCCAATTCTCCACCAAGTCCGGGTGTCTCACCATGTTGATAAAAAGTTATTCCTTTTACAGTTATACCATCCGGCTCTAAGGCAATATATCCGTAAATCGTTGACCATAGTCCTTTACCTGAGATCGGAATGGAATAGCCGGTAGGCTGTGCTCCATCCATCGCGATATATACACTCAAAGCTCCATCATCGGATTTCATTCCACTTTCATCGATTTTTAAAGTTGTTATTTCTTCTTCATATAGTTTTTGAATATCGCTTTGAGAGAGTTTTTGAGATTGATCAGAGGGAATATTCAATGAGCTCAAAATATTCTTTTTAATATCAATTTCAATATTAAAATCTTGTTTATCTTTCAATGATGCTGCAGCAAAGGATAGCATAAATCCCAAAACTATTGTAATTCCCGCCATAAACGATAGTACATAAAAATTACTTCGCATAGCGTGCCATCCTCTTCTTAATGTTGCCCTTCACAACAAAGTAATCAATAAGCGGTGCAAATGCATTCATTAATAAAATTGCAAGCATTGTACCTTCCGGATAGGCAGGATTCATGGAACGAATAATAACAGTTAAGAAACCAATCATAAACCCATAAATCCAACGACCGCGATTCGTATAAGCAGCAGAAACCGGGTCGGTCGCCATAAATACCGTTCCAAATAAGAATCCACCCATCACTAAATGATAATGAGCAGGTAGTGTTAACATTGTATTTGTCGAATTACCTGCTAATAAATTTGTGAGAATAGCAGTAACAACTAACCCAATAATCGAACCAGCAATTATGCGCCATGAACCAATTTTAGTGTAAATCAATATAGCTGCACCAATTAAAATTGATAAAGCGGATGTTTCTCCTACTGAACCAGGAATCCATCCAATAAACATATTTAACCAAGAATAATCAAATTGCTGAAATCCGTTCAATAAAGCAACAGCATCACCACCGGTTTGAGCAGCCGGTACTGCAAGAGGTGTGGCTCCAGAAAATCCGTCAGCGGCTTTAACCCATACTTCATCACCAGAGATATTACCGGGATAGGCAAAAAATAAAAACGCTCTCGTCACCAATGCTGGATTGAAAATATTCTTTCCGGTTCCGCCAAAAATCATCTTTCCGATCACCATACCAAAACTTGTTGCAACCACTACCTGCCATAGTGGAATTGTAGGTGGAAGAATCAATGGAATTAACCAACCAGTCACAAAAAATCCTTCATCAACTTCCTGTTTACGGATAATTGGAAACAATAACTCCCAAAAAAAACCTGTTGCATATACAACTACCATTATCGGTAAATATGATTGAAGCCCTGCCCAAAAATTTGCTAACCAACCTTGTGATATTCCCATAGCCAATGCTTGTTGATAGCCAGTATTTATAATTCCGAATATCGTAGCAGGTATCATGGCAATAAGTACAATAATCATCGTCCGTTTTAGGTCTATACTATCACGAATATGAGGACCTGATTTTGTTTGCTCATCAGTCCAAAATGTGAGAATATCAACTGACTCATAAAATGGAAATAATCTACTTAACTTACCGCCTTCAGCAAAATGTGGATGAACTTTTTTATATATATTTCTTAAAAACTTCATCCTAACCTTCCATTTTCATAATATCTAAACCTTTACGGATTGTTGCACCGACATCAATCTTGCTCGGACAGGCAAAACTACATAATGCAAAATCTTCCTCATCACATTCTAAAATACCAAGTTGAGTCATTTCTTCAATATCACATGCTAATATGCTGCGGTACAACGGATTTGGCATTATATCCATTGGCAACACATCTTCCCAAGCATTAATCGGTACTAAAGCCCTTTTACTTCCATTTTGTTTAGTTGTAAAATTGAATAATTTCTTTCCAAATGATAAAAATGAATTGGATAAACTATAAGTTTTCTTAGATGAACCAGGTTGAATCCATCCTAAAAATGGTCTTGAGAAGTCAACCGGTAAAATTGAAATTATAGTGTCATAAAATCCAAGATAATCATCTTTTTCAACTTTTCTACCCGTAAGCACATCACCGCTAATAATTCGATATTCATCATCCCCAAGCTGATCTTTTACTACAGTTTCAATTTTAGAACCAATCCTCGTTTTTACGTGGATTGGATTTTTAGCGCCGGGTCCACCAACCGATACTATAATTGAAGGATCAATCTCCCCTTTTAAAAATAATTGACCTAATATAATAACATGCTGAATATTTACAGTCCAAACAATATCATCAGGCTTCAGTGGTGCAATATGATGAATTTGTATTCCTACATTCCCCGCCGGGTGTGGTCCGCTAATTTGATGTAATTTACAATTATCTAATCCGGTTAATTCTTCTATTTGATTATTCGATGAAATACCAATATTTACATCACCATTTGTTAATTCATTCAGAACATTAATACCAGCTTGGAGAGCATCTTTTTGATCCTTTAATACTAAATCTAAACTTGGAGCCAATGGAGCTGTATGTAATGCAGAAATAAATATATCACGCGGTTCATCTTCAGGATTTGCAACATTATTAAACGGTCTTTGTCTAATTAAAAGCCATAAATTTGATTCGGATAAAACAGACTTAATTTCTTCACGTTTTAATTTGGCGGTGGCGTTTAAAGCTATAGCTTTGTGAGAAAACCCTTTTCCATCTTTATCAAGTTTGATAACGATCTTCTCGATAACTCGCCTCAGTCCGTATTGTATCTTACATATAGTACCTGTACCGGGGGAAGCCCATTTTTGATCGGGATTTTCTTTGTTAAAAAATAAAGGTGTACCTATTTCAACATGGTCACCTTCTTTTACTAGTAATTTTGGTTTTACATATTGGTATTCAATCGGACAAAGTCCTACTTCAGCTGTAGATAAATTTGTTATTACTTCTTTTTGAGGGATACCGGCAATCCGAATTGAGTGCCCTTTGCGAATTTTAATTTGTGTCATATGCTATGTTTAAAAGAAATATTCCTATGGTGAAATTACATACCACCAATATAAAATATAAGGGAATTTCTAACCCAATCTGCTAAAGGAGCCCAATATATTCCCAAGATAATTGTTAAAGATGCCAAGACTAGTAAAATCAATGACACCGGCAAAATTGGTTTAGTTATTGTTTTTTGTGGTTCTCCATCAAAATACATCACTTTTACAACACGCATATAATAATACAGAGAGATTACGCTATTAAATACTCCAATAAAAGCAATCCAATAAAATTGTGTACCACCTTCAATCAGAGCAGCAAACAGATAAAACTTTCCAATGAATCCGGCAGTTGGGGGTAATCCTGTTAAAGAAAACATAAATACTGTCATTACAAAACCGACCAATGGCATTTTCCATCCGATACCCTTATAGTCGGCAAATGTTTCACCACCCGTTACGTTCTTTACTGCAATCACCGTGAAAAATGCGCCTAAATTCATAAAGATATATATAAATAGATATAACATAATAGCATAAATACTATCACCGGAAAGAACGGGTAATACCATTAGCATATATCCCGCATGGGCGATGCTAGAATACGCTAGCATCCTTTTTAAATTATCTTGCTGAATTGCAACAACATTACCAAGAGTCATTGTAATTACTGCCAATAGTGCAAGGATTTGAGCCCACGGTAATTCTGTTTGCGTTAACCAACTTCCGGCTTGTAATGCTCCAGAATCACCGAACACAATATGGAAAAATCGAATTACAACTGCAAATCCGGCAGCTTTCGGTGCAACCGATAAAAATGCTGTAATTGTTGTTGGAGCGCCTTCATAAACATCAGGAGTCCAAAAATGGAAAGGTACTACAGAAATTTTATAAGCAAATCCAGCTAATATTAGTACAAATGCAATCGCCAAAGCGAAGTTGGCACTACCCTCTAACGCCATCAGATTATTCCCGATTAAGCATATCTTTGTAACACCGGTCAACCCAAATAAAATGCTCATCCCAAATAACATCAATCCTGATGAAAATGCACCATAAATCACATATTTCAAAGCAGATTCATTTGAACGTCTCTCAGACTTTAAATATCCTGCTAATATAAACGACATTATCGAAACAGTTTCAAATGCTAAATAGAGCATTATAAGATCAACAGCTGATACCATCAGAAATAAACCAAATACCATAATTGTAATTAATACATAATACTCACCCACACGGTATTCTGTAAATTCTTTATTATATCTACTGATTAGTACAACAAAAATCGTTGCAACCAAAATGAGCAATTTGAAAAATATTGCAAATGGATCAAGTGCAACCATGTCAGTAAAAAGAGTTGTTACATTTTGCGGATTATGAAAAAATATCGCAATCATCGATAAGATCAAACCACCTAAAATCCAATTACCGGTTAAGTACGATTTTTTCTTAGAATAAAATAAATCAGCTATTATTCCAACAAGAACTGTAACTACAACTATCAGCTCAGGAATAAAAAGTTTTATACTCTGCAGATTACTCATTATGCTCTCTAAACTAGAAGATTCCTGGTGCAATACCGAGAGTTGCCACATGTTCAATAATGCCTGAAATAGTTTCTCGGATAACATTTAAAAAAGGTGCAGGATACACACCCAATATAAAGGTGATAATTGCTAAAGGAATAAGTGTAAATAACTCTCTCCCATTGATTTCGGGCATATCACTATATTTTTTATTTAATTCCCCAAAGAATATTTTTTGATATGCTCTAAGGAAATACGCAGCGTTAATTAAAATACCGAAAGTTCCGATTATTACTATTGTACGGAAAACCGGAAATGCTCCCACAAAACACATAAATTCACTTATAAAACCTGACAATGCAGGTAATCCCAGACCTGCAAAGAATGCAACGGCAGCTACACCGGCAAAAATTGGCATTTGCTTTGCCAAACCACCAAATCCTGCTATCTCACGGTGGTGTGCACGGTCATATATAACACCGGCTATAATAAATAACATCGCTGATATTGTACCATGATTAAACATTTGGAACACAGCCCCACTCATTCCTGCTTCGGCTGCAGCATAATTATTGCCATTTTCGGCACCAACCGCAACAATTGCAGCCATACCCATTAATGCATATCCCAAGTGATTAATACTTGAATACGCAACCATCTTCTTCAAATCCTTTTGAGCGAGAGCCGCTAATCCTCCCCAAATAACATTTATTACACCTAACACAGCTAAGGCTCCTGCAAACCACCAAACCGCTTCAGGCAACATACCGTAATTAACACGAAGCATTCCATATATACCCATTTTTAATAATACACCGGCAAGTATTACAGAAATCGCTGTTGGCGCTTCTACATGAGCAAGCGGTAACCAAGTATGGAATGGAAATACTGGAACTTTAATCGCAAATCCGACAAATAATAAAATCCAAATTACTTTAATAGCACTCATACCCCACCATAAAACTCCGTTTAGAGCAGTTGGAGCTGTGTGCATTAGCGTAATCATATCGAAGGTTTGTCCGCAAGTGAAATAAAGTGCTAAAATTGCAATCAGCATTAAAACTGAACCAAATAATGTGAATAGGAAGAATTTAATAGCAGCATAAACACGTTGCGGTCCACCCCACATACCAATTAAGAAATACATCGGCAATAACATAACTTCCCAAAACACATAAAATAGGAAAAAGTCTAAGGCAAGGAAAACCCCCATCATCCCTGTATCTAAAAGCAAAAATAAAGCAAAAAATCCTTTGACTGCCCGTTTGGTATTCCAACTTACAAAAACCGCTAAGAAGGATAGTAATGGTGTAAGAACAACCATAGGCAAACTTAAACCATCGACGCCTAATGTATAAAATATATTGAATGACGGAATCCAATCGTACCTTTCCATAAATTGAAAACTACCGGTGGTTTTATCAAATTGCATCCACAAAAGAATTGCAAGAAATAATTGCAATCCCGTTGCTGTGGCAGCTATAATTTTTATTATATCTACCTTTTCTCTTGGAACAAAGGCAATGGCAAGCATTCCAATTATCGGTAACCAAATAAGTAGACTTAAAATATTTAAATCCATAATAATTCCTTTAAAATCTTTATTTTACATATCATAACATTAGCAATATCAATATAATAACTACTGCGAAAGCAGCATAAAGCACATAATTTTGAATTCTTCCAGTTTGTAATTTTTTCAAAGAATTTCCTAATTTCTGAGTGTTTCTCCCAATACCATCTACTATCCCTTGATCAAGTCCATCATAATCTGCAATTCCAACAACCTTTGAAAACCATTCTGTAACTCTACCTAATCCATTAATGAATTTTTTATCGTAAACATCCCAATCTACATAAGCAACCCAATCAGCTAATTTATAAAACGGCTGATATAGTATTTTATCGTATAATTCATCAATATAATATCTATTAAAAGATAAATTATAAAGAGGTTTCAATCGTCTTGCCCAAACATCGGGAGAAACTATCTTTTTAAAATACATTAGCCAAGCCAATAACAATCCTAAGCCCGCTACTATTAGCGATGTTATCATCGCCGGAATATGACTGTGATGAATACTTTCCTCAATTTCGTGAACCGATGGATTGAGATGTCCCGGTACTAATGATTCATGTTGTTCAACTAAGTGAGTGAACCATCCTTGACCAGATAATGGATTGACATTCGGTAATGTGTAAAATATAAAAATACTCAAGGAACTTAATACAACAAGCGGAATTAACATCGCAGTCGGCGACTCTTTAATATGATCAAATATCTTTGGTTTATTTGGTTTATTGTGAAATGTTAAGAATATCATTCTAAACATGTAAAATGCAGTTATTAGAGCAGCCCCAAAACCAAAGAATAGTAATAAATGATGCGAACCGGTTCGATTAACCAATGCCAACGTTCCGGCTAAAATGGCATCTTTTGAAAGGAATCCAGAAAAAAGTGGTACACCAGAAATTGCTAAGGAACTAATAACCATAGCCCAATAAGTAACGGGCATTTTAGAATTCAAGCCACCCATATTCCGCATATCTTGTGCATCTGTTTTATCGTCACCCAATTTGTGTAATGCATGATGCATTCCATGTATCACACTACCAGCTCCATAAAATAGATTTGCCTTAAACATGGCATGGATTGCGAGATGAAAAAATGCCACGGTATATGCACCGGTTCCAATTGCCATAATCATATAACCTAACTGGCTAAGGGTTGAATACGCCAATACTTGTTTAATATCTGTACGAGTTATCGCTATTGTTGCGGCAAAAAATGCCGTAAACCCTCCTATATATGCAATTAGAATTAATGTGTCCGGAGTTAAGATCGGGAAAACTCTTACCATCATAAAAACACCGGCGGCTACCATTGTTGCGGCATGTATCAATGCTGAAACAGGAGTTGGACCTTCCATCGCATCCGGTAGCCAAATGTGCAGTGGAAACTGAGCTGATTTTCCAACCGCTCCCATAAATAAGCCGATACCGGCTAAAGTAAGTAATATACCTGTAATTTTGCCGGCGGCAACTCCGACAAAAACATCGGCGTATGAAAACGAACCGATTGCAGTAAATAATAACATTATTCCAATGAAAAATCCAATATCTCCAACTCGATTGGTAAGGAATGCTTTCTTCCCAGCATTGGCAGCCGAATCTTTTTCAAACCAAAATCCAATTAATAAATATGAACTAAGTCCGACCAATTCCCAACTCATATATAATAGCATAAAACTATTTGCCAACACTATTCCATTCATGCTGAATGTAAACAGAGAAAGATATGCATAATATTGGGAATACCGTGAATCACCTTCCATATATTTTAAAGAATAAATATGACTTGCTGATGATATTATAGCTACAACTAAGAGCATAATTATAGTGATGTTATCAACTAAAAATCCCATTGAGATTTTGAAGTTCGTTGTTTCAAGCCAGGTAAATGAGAAATTCTGTTTGAAGTCAGGATTATAATCCAATAACATTCCGGCAAACAACGCAATTGATAATACTAATGTAGCAAGAACAGCTCCGGTAGACACCCAATCGCCTTGACGCGGTAAACGTTTACCAACAAAAATCTGAATACCAAACGCAATCAGAGGTAAAAAGTAAATTAATAGAGTATATTGTAAGAAAATGTTCATTGTTTCAATTGTTGCGCTTCATCCACGTTTATGGAATTAAAATTTTGATATAAATTTATTATAATCGCTAAAGCAACCGCTACTTCAGCTGCCGCTAAAACAATAACAAAAGTCGGAGGCCAAG